>NZ_JASPGQ010000040.1:0-1777 GCF_030229885.1 Corynebacterium sp. MSK204
CCCATGGCCTATGACTTCGTCATTGGCGTGGACGTCGGCAAATACTTCCACCACGCCTGCGTCCTCGACCCCCAAGGCAGACAAGTCCTATCCAAACGCATCAACCAGCATGAAGGCTCGCTACGCAAGCTCTTCGGCCAATACCTTGCCGACGAGGCCTCGGTCCTTGTCATTGTCGATCAACCCAACAACATCGGCCGGTTGACCGTCGCAGTCGCCCAAGACATGGGGGCAGACGTTCGCTATCTACCAGGGCTTGCGATGCGGCAGCTCTCTCGCATCCACGTCGGCAACTCCAAGACCGATGTGCGCGACGCCTATGTTATCGCCCATGCCGGTCTTAACCTTCCAGATGCCCTGCGCAGCGTCGACCGCGTTGAGGAAGTCTTTATCCAGCTGAAAGTTCTCAACGGTATCGACGAAGACCTCGCCCGGGCCTACACGCGCCTGATTAACCAGATGCGATCCGCGCTCGTGGGAACCTATCCTGCCTTCGAACATGTCCTGCGTGGACAGATGATTCACCGAAAGTGGATCCTCCACCTACTTGCGAAATACGGTGGCCCCACCAAGATTCGACGCGTCGGTAGAACACGCCTGGCAGCCTTTGCACGCAGTCACAAAGCGCGCAATCCTGAGCCTGTCATCGATGCCATGCTTGCTGCCATCCACGAACAGACCGTGTCCATTGCCGGCGCAGAATACGCCGAACTTGGCGTAGCAATGTCTGCCAAAGATGCACTGGCCAAACTCGAGCACCGCAAGGAAATCGAGGCGCAGGTACTCAAGCTCATTCAGGACATTCCGCAGACCGAGATTCTTTTATCCATGCCTGGTATCGGCCCGCGCAGTGCCGCGCAGATCCTCATGACTGTTGGCGATATGTCCGACTTCCCCGATGCAGCGCACCTAGCGTCCTATGCAGGCCTATCACCACGGACGAATCAGTCGGGAACGTCCATTATGTCGAATTCGCCTAACCGGGCTGGCAACAAAAAATTAAAGAACGCCCTATGGCAATCGTCTTTTGCATCGATCAGATTCCACGAGCGTTCCCAGCAATTCTATGAACGAAAACGCAAAGAAGGCAAAAGACACAACGCCGCAGTCGTCGCCCTCGCACGCCGGCGCCTCAACGTTCTCTTCGCCATGATGCGAAGCGGCGAGCTCTACCGAGATATCTCCACAGCCCAGGAGGCCGCAGCAGCCTAAAGCCAACAGAACCTCACCTCAAGCCGATTGCGCAGAAAGCCCAATCGGCTCCTCACCGTGCCCGAAAACAACATTCACAAGGCAAAGCAGAAGCCCTACACACCCCCAACAAGCCCACCCACGAAGTTGACAACCTATATAGGAACACCCCCCATTACGTTGTTAGCAGTTCCGCTCGGAGGAGCCCAGGATTCGTAATCCTAGCCCCATGCTGGGGCAGGTTATGTTTATCTGCGTTCCTTCTGCCTTATGGCAATGGAACTAGTCGCTGGCTTCGGTATGGCTTATTCCTGTCCCTGTCTGAAAATGATCCGGGGGGTGATGCCGCCGAAGACAGTGACATACTCAAACTGCTAATAGGAACCTGACCCAGCCCAGGTGGCATGAGGTCTCACAGTAATGTGGATGCCAGTACTAAGTATGTCCGACCAACCCCAGCGATGAAGCTTAAATAGTCCAACTTCTCATTCATCGCTAGGAGGCACATACCCATGGCCTATGACTTCGTCATTGGCGTGGACGTCGGCAAATACTTCCACCACGCCTGCGTCCTCGACCCCCAAGG
>NZ_JASPGQ010000041.1:0-1731 GCF_030229885.1 Corynebacterium sp. MSK204
ACTCACAATGAACATCCTCTCCTACGGACACAAGATCCGCACTAATCGGGTGTCCACTAAACGAGGGTAACCTCAGTGTAGATGGTTTGGCGTAGGTACCAGGGGGAGTGTGTGATGCCGCGGTCGAGTTGGAATTGTTGTGGATGGATGATGTTTTGTGCGTGCTTAGGCATGATTGATTCTCCTTTCTGGTGCGTGTGTGCTGGGGTTTAGTGGCCGAGTAGGTGTTTGAGGTCGTCGTGGGTGCCGCGGTAGGCGTTGATGTCTACGACGCCGGGGTAGGTGGCTGCGTGTCCGTTGGAGCCGTATTGGAGGATGTCGGGGGGGTGTGGTTGCCGAGTGGGTAGTTCCAGCGTGGGCTGTTGTCGCCTGGGTAGAGTTGTGCGGCGGTTCCGTGGTCGTTGGTGCCGTAGCTGGAGACCCAGAGGGCGCCGAGGCCGTCCATGGAGGGTTCGCCGCCTATCATTTTTTCCCAGTACCAGGCGCCGGAGTAGATGCCGGGGACGGTGTAGCCGCGGCATTCGAGTTCGTGTTTTGCTGCCCAGACGTCGTTTCCGGAGAGTAGGGGGTTGCGGTTGGCGTCGACTGATTCGACGTCTATCCAGATGGGGAGGTCTTTGCGGCCTTGTAGTTGTTGGTCGATGGTGTTGACTTGTTGGGCGATGGTGGTTCCTTCGGAGGGGCGCGGAGGTACCAGTAGCCGCTGGTGATGAGTCCTGCGGTTTCTGCGTCTTTCAGGTGGGAGTGAAAGATGGGGTCGGTGTAGGTTCCGTCGCAGATGCGGATGATGGCGAAGTCGTAGCCTTCTTGTTGTGCGGTGTGTAGGTTGAGTCCGTTGTTGTGTTCGGATACGTCGAGTCCGTAGAGTGGCATGATTATTTTTCCCCCTTATTTGTTGAGCCAGCTGTGTAGGGCTGGTGTGAGCGCTTCGATTGCGTTTCGGCCGGTGGTGTAGTCGTCTGGGCCGAAGAAGAGTGCGTGTAGTTGGTTGGTGGCGTTGAGTATGGGTTGGTTGACTACCCATGCGCCTGGTGGAGTGTCGCGGTTTAGGCATACTCCCATGTTTTTATCCCCCCGTTGTGTGTGGAACTGGTGTTCCTCGGTGGTGATTTTACCCTATGAGGGTTTTGAGTCTTTTCGTTGTGGCGGAGATGTGTTTTTGGTTTTCGTTGAGTTGCTGGAGGGCGGATTGGCGGGGTTGTGCTTCACCAACAGCGAGCTCAGTTTTGGGTGGTGTTCCGGGGGTGTGGCTGATGGTGGCTTCATCAATCCAGGTGGATAGGTTCATGTCTCGCCATTGGATGCCGATTTGGTCGCCGACGTTTATTTCGTAGCCGAGTTGGTAGGGGCAAGTGTCGGTGAGTTTGAATGAGGCTGAGAGGTTGCCTTTGCCTTTGGCGAGTGCTTCGTAGGCTTGTTGTTGGCCTTCGATGGTGAAGCCTTCTCCGGAGGCGACGAGTTCGCGGCGGCGGTAGGGGCCGAGGTGTCGGGCTCTGCGGGTGGCTTGGTGGTGGGTGAAGGCGAGTAGTTTGTCTTCGGTGAGTTTGCTGGTGGCTTTTTCGAGTTTGTTTTGTAGGTCGTCGAGTTGTTTGTCGTTTCCGGGCCAGGCGTTTTTGGCGCCGGCGATGGCGCCGCCGACGAAAGTTGCGGTAGCTTGAGGTTACCCTCGTTTAGTGGACACCCGATTAGTGCGGATCTTGTGTCCGTAGGAGAGGATGTTCATTGTGAGTT
>NZ_JASPGQ010000042.1:0-1693 GCF_030229885.1 Corynebacterium sp. MSK204
GGCATGTGTGTGCTGGGGTGGTGCATCCGGGCCAGCGGCAGGTGAGGTCTCTTCCTTGTGTGTAGGCGCGGATGTGGCTGGTGGGCTGGTAGTTTTCGGTTTCTTGTGGTGTGAGTTGTCGGGTGAAGGTGTCGATGTTTTCTAGGTTGGTGATGCGGGACCAGCCGTAGCCTGGGAAATACACTTTCGTATCACCAGCACCTGTACCGGCCTCGGCGGCGTCATCTGTGTCGGTGGTGTTGGTGGTGGTGGAGGTATTGATCGCGACTTTAGTATGCGTGTTATCCAAGATGAGTTGGATAAGCGCCTCACCAGCACCGCACTGATTGTGCTCTGCTTGGGCATCAATGTGGCGGGCGATGATAGCAGCAGTAGCTTTATCACACGTCAAACTCATCGTGGCGCGATTATTGTGTACCGATACGTTGAGGGCAGGCTCGACCTCGTCGGTGTCATCGTCTGTGAGACTGTGGGTGTCGATGAAGTCGCGGATAAACCGGCGGATATCCGCCACAGAAGGTACATGCTGGCACGGTGCTGTCGGTGTCAAAAAGTCTGCTAGGGCGGCATCGATTAGGCCTATGTGGTCGTGGTTGTCGCCTACGCGTTCTATTTCCCTATCGATGACCCGCAGGCGTGGTGTATCCAGGATCCATTGCTCCATGTTGGTCGCTGCGACGAGGGGTAGTTCTTGCATGCGGAAATGTGCGCGAATAATTCCCGACAGGGTGCTGTAGCTGAGGCCTAGGTCTTTAGCCAGGCTGGTCAGTGTCACATCCACGTCATCATCGTCGAGGTCGGGAAGGAGTGACTGGTAGAACACCCAGGAGTTCTTCCGGGCATGTGCTCCAGCTGCAGCAATAGGATTACCGGGTGTGTTGGTGGCATAAAAGACCACCGGCACCCCTGCCTCAGCCTCAGCATCAGTGCCGGTATCAGCGTCAGTGTTGGTGTCGTAGTCCAGTGGCTCGCCGGCTCTGACATTGCCAGGTATACGATCAGTATCAGCCTGGTGGTCAGTCGACCAGGCGTCTACTGGTTCGTGCCCTGTCGTGGTCGGTGGTGGTGTCGGTATTGTGGTCATCGTGATCATGCCCCCAGGGTGTACTACACCCTCAAACGTGTCGAATGTGTTTTCGTCTAACACGGCATCACACTACCCACCACACACGACACCCGGGGGGTAAAACCACAACCCCTGCCACGCATTCCCCCAGCTCGACAGAGTACCTATCGCAACCATGAGCGGGGGTGAAACAACGACTAATCCCCGAAACACCAACCACCCCAACGAATCAGGGTGATGGTCTTTCGGGGACTATCGTATAAACACTATTTTGTTGTTTGTTGTTTGGTGTCGGCGGTGACTTACTCTCCCACAACCTCCCGGTTGCAGTACCATTAGCGTGTACAGGCTTAGCTTCCGGGTTCGGAATGGGACCGGGCGTTTCCCTGTAGCTATGAACCACCGACAAACCTATCAGAACACTACCCACCACTTCGTGTGTGGTGTTGTGTCAGATACTGCATAGTGGACGCGACACACAAGAATGTGTTCATTTGTTTGTTTACTCGCTTCACAAGTCCGCCCAACAATCATCCCTAACACTGGGTTTGGGGTTGTTGTGGTGTGTTTGTCTTGGTCAATTAGTACCAGTAGCCTTCACACCTTACAGTGCTTCCAAGTCTGGCC
>NZ_JASPGQ010000043.1:0-1688 GCF_030229885.1 Corynebacterium sp. MSK204
GACTCACAATGAACATCCTCTCTTACGGACACAAGATCCGCACTAATCGGGTGTCCACTAAACGAGGGTAACCTCAGATGTTGGCCTTTTGGCCAGTGCGATAGCCAGCGATGTTGGCCAGGGCTGGATTGCTGCGCTGAATGCCTTGAATCTGGGACAGGTGATTCCGCAGCTGACTGGCGCGTGGGATGCGTTTTTAGATGGCGTGAATAAGGCCATTGCGGAGTTGTCGACGCAGGACTTAGTTCTTGTCGGTGCGATGCTGGTATTGCCGGTGTTGGCTCTGTTGGCGGGGTTGACGTTGACTGTGCTGTTGGCGGTGTTTGGCCAGCCGTTGCTTGCGGTGCCGGTGGCGTTGTCGACGGCGGGGTTGCTGTTGGGCATGCTGCTGGTGGCTTTGAAGTTCTTTGGCTTCGGCCTGGGTGGTGTGTTGTTGCCGTGGGCGGCGGATTTGATTGTGATTGCGTTGTTGACTGGGCATCCGTTGGCGGCGTTGTTTATTTTTTGGTCTGTGGTCAATGGTGCGAAGTTCATCATTTTGGATTTCCCGCTGGTTGTTATTGCTGGTGCGTTGCCGGTGACGTTGAAGGCTATTGTGCTGTTTTTGGCTGCTGGTTGGGCGTTGTCGCATTTTGCGGTGTTGGCGGCGATTGTCGTGGCGGTGGCGTTGAAGATTCATCTTTTGCTGCGGATTACTCAGCCTTTGCGTTTGACGGGCGTGGAGAAGGCGGTTGTTGCGGTTGCTATTGCTGTGACGACGTTCGTGATTGTGGCGTTGTTTGCCTCGACTGTTGTGGGGCTGATTATCTTCTTGATGATTCGTAGCTCTACTCTTTCTGGCCGGTCGTTGTTGTTGAATTTGGTTCGCACGGTGGTTCTTGGCGGAGTGTTGTTGCCTGTCATTGGCGTGGGCATTGTGCTAGCGGTTTTGCGGTTGTTGCGGTTTCGTGTGCACTCTATTCCGCCGGTGGTGACTGCGGTGGCGGTGTCGTTGCCGATTGTGCAGGTATTGGTATTTCGGTCGTTGGTGACGGCACGGCTTGCAGGTAAGCAGCTTCGGGCGGCGGTGTTGGTTGTTCGTCCGTTGGTGCGGTTTGGGCTGGCGGTGCTGTTTTTGTTGTTTGCCACGGTGGGGGCTTTGCTTCCGGTGGCTGGTGCTGGTGTGGCTTCGTTTGTGACGGCGCTTATTGCTATTCCGGCGTCGATTATTTTCTATGTGGCGTCGGTGGCGTGGGTGGCGTCGCACGTGGCGGCGTTTCCGCTTTTGAAGAAAGCGGTTGCTCCAGTGCTGTTGGCGTTGGGGGCTATTGTTGCTTTGTCGTTTGTGGCCACGGCAGTTGCTACGCTTTTACTTCTGCCTATTTTGGCGCCGCCGGTGGTTGCTGCTGCGGCTGCTGTAGCTGCTGCTTTAGCCACAGTCGGTGTTACTGCGGCACTTTTTGTGGGCCACCAGGTAGCTTTGGTTGTTGCTGGGCTTCATGGTGGCGGCCAGTTGCTGCTTCGTGCGATAACTGCGGGGGTCATGCTTGCCGGCATGGTGTTTATGACCACCGGTGTATTCGCGGGGGTTGGCCCGTGGATTGTTCGCCTGGTGCTGCGTGGTGTGGAGGCTGGACCTGACCCCCAGATGGTGGACACCTTGAAACCAGCATCTCGCTGGGAAGTGAGGTACCTTTCCACCATGCCAC
>NZ_JASPGQ010000044.1:0-1601 GCF_030229885.1 Corynebacterium sp. MSK204
ACCAGAAACGAAGAAAAAATCGCTGCCTAACCGCTAGGTAGCTCTACTACGTGTCCACGATTTGCGGGCAACCCCACATCGTTTGCCAACGCAGCAGGATTATTCCAGTCCGTCAAAAACCTGTTCGCAATATCGCCATACTGAGCCGGATCCAACGAACCCACAAACGCATTCCACGCCTTCACAAGATTCGACGGGTTAAAAACACCCCAATTATCCCGCACAATATCAATAACCGAATCCCACAAACGCTGCGCCGCCCGATAAAGATTACTGCCCGCACGAGCAATATCAGACAAAATCTCACCCGAGGTCATCCGCTTAATGAAATCACCAGAAATATCATTCCACCGGCGCATCGCATCACGAATGAACTCATTAACGTCAGTAATATTCTGCCGGTTCAAAAAGCCACGCAGCGCATCACCAACCATCTTGCCCACATCACCAGACACCTGGCCCAGGCGCCCAGCCCACGCACGAATAGGACCAGACCACTGCGCGAAACCAGCAGAGGACACCATATTCGCCAAAGCATCACCCAAAGCCGGGAAATCCACCGACGCAATCGCATTATCAATCAGATGGTCAACATCCCCACGCATAATGGCATCAAGCCAATCCTGCCAATTCGCCCCCATCGTAGCGACAAAATCACCAATAGCCTTTTGCACATCACCATTGGACAAACCAGCAATCAGCCCACCAACACCAACGCTCGACCACAGTGTGGCAATCTTCTTCAACGCATGCGCCACCGACTTACTCCGACGGCGCAGCCACGACATCGCATGGTCAAACGCCGCACGAAAATTATCCAAATTAGCGCCGCTAATAAGGTCACGCGGAGCCCAATCCGCAATAATGCGCAGCAACTCCGAATCAGTCATATCCGCAACCGTGTGCTCCACACGATTAATCAGCTGGTCCACCGCATCCAACAACGACCGCTCAGAAATACGCGAAATAATATCCAGAGCAGTAGACACATTCACCCGAATCGCACCAAGATTCGTCAACCGGCCATCGCCAGTAATATAGTCCACCCACTCGCGCACCTTGCCAGCAAACGCAAAATCCGGCCCCATATCCTCACGCGAAGAAGGCTCCTGCGGGGCCCTATCTACCAGGCGATATAAGCACACACCATTAGAATCCGGCGTGCACGACAGCGTCACCACACTGCCGGCCAACTCAGCCCGGTTAAACGCCTGCGAATCAATCGACGTGACCACCGCACGAGGCACAAACAACCGCACACGCTGCCCATCAGCCGCCAACAAATCAAAATTCAACGACCGATAAGGCAACGCCCCATCAAGACGCTCTTCAACCCTCACACGCGAAGAATCAAACAGCTCTTTCACGCCACCATCAGGATGAGTAAGCCGCATCACCGCCGAATTACCCAACTCCATAAACGACACCGACAGGCTCACCCCATCCGGTGAAGAGACAGTACTCATCGACAGCCCAGACCACGACTTCGACTCCTCAGAATCCACCGACGTATCCACCGACACCCGGGCCCGAACCCCGGAAAGTGGACACGGGGATTTAATCAAGATGCGATAGTAAGTGTAGCTGATCCGGCGGCTTCG
>NZ_JASPGQ010000045.1:0-1504 GCF_030229885.1 Corynebacterium sp. MSK204
CGTGGCATGGTGGAAAGGTACCTCACTTCCCAGCGAGATGCTGGTTTCAAGGTGTCCACCATCTGGGGGTCAGGTCCGGGAACGTCCTTCCTTATGGGCGATACTGCCCAGGTTGCCTCCGTCATGCTCAGCTCTGGTATTAAACCCGGCCAAGAGCTCCAGGACACGCTGAGTCGTGTTGCTGACTCTGCTGCCCACTCTGGCGTGTCCATGGGTGAGATGGGCTCAATCTGGTCGAAGGTTGCTGCCCGTGGTCACGTTGATGGTGAGGTTATGGCTCAGTTGATGGACCGAGGAATTGGTCTGCAACAAAAGCTTGCCGACCAGATGGGCGTGACTAAAGAAGAAGTCACCGACATGATTAGCTCGGGCAAGGTCTCTTTCGAGGACTTTTCCAATGCCATGAACGACATGTTCGACGGCGCCGCCCAGAAGCAACGCGAAACATTCAAAGGCTCCTTCGATACTATGGCGGCGTTCGCGTCGCACGTGACTGCAGCGTTCATCCAGCCCTTCTACGATGGCATGATTCCTGTCTTTAATGCGCTGTCGGATGGGTTCGATAGAATCACTCCTCAGATTGGTGATTTCGCTGGGCAACTCTCAGATAAGATTGCCCCGATTTTTGACCATTTGGCTGATGAGGTCATCCCGAAAATGTTCGATGCTATTGCGAACATTGATTTTGATTCGGTGATGGATTCCTTTTCCTCCATGGGTGATGTGGCTGTGCAGGCATGGCCTGCAGTTGAGCAGCTTGGGAGCTCACTGGGGCAGCTTCTTAGCGCTATTGCGCCTATTCTGCCTTCGATTGTCACCGCCATGGGGTCTATCGCTGTGGGTAGTCTGCCTGCTATTGTCGACCTTCTCAATGCTCTTGCCCCGCTGATTTCTACTGTCGTTGTCCCGGCTGTGGAGGTGCTTACTGACCAGATGGCGAAGCATCCGGGGTTGGCTGCTGCGGCTGCTGGTGGGTTTATGACGTGGGCTAAGGTTATTGCGCCGATTACTCGCGGGTTTAAGGCGTTTAAGGCAGGCGGCGACATTATCGCATCATTCGGGCCGAAATTGGGTCCTGCGATTAAGGGTTTTATGGGGTTCCGTAAGGCTTTGGGCGGAATCATTAAGTTTGGGCGCATCATCTTCACCGGGATACGCACTTTGCCTGCACTACTGGGAGCTATTTTTAACACGAACCCAATCGGCCTTATTGTCACGGCTATTGCTGCTGTCGTTGCAGGTATTACACTCTTTTTGACAAAGACCGAGGCCGGGCATCAAATCTTGTCGAAGATTGGTGATGCTTTCCGCGGTTTCTGGGATTGGCTTCAGCCTGTCTTCTCCACTATTGGTGAGTGGTTTTCGAAAGCGTGGGGTGTGATTCAACAGGTAGCTCCTTACATCATTACCGCGCTTATCACGCCTATGGTCAAGTCCGTTTGAGTGGTGTTTCTACCTTTCGATAGAGCATGCAGTGTGATGGTGTCAGGGGCCAGCACGTGCT
>NZ_JASPGQ010000046.1:0-1482 GCF_030229885.1 Corynebacterium sp. MSK204
GAAGCCGCCGGATCAGCTACACTTACTATCGCATCTTGATTAAATCCCCGTGTCCACTTTCCGGGGTTCGGGCCCGCTGTCCGGTCGGCGGTTTCGGGTGTGTTTATCCCAGTGTTTGCGGCTCCGACACGCTTGTTGTATCCGCTTCGTAGGGTGGGTACGTCGGCTATTGGGCTGGTTACCGGCTTGGCGTTTCCGGTGGTGTTGTTGACGCTACCGACACTGTTTTTGCCGTTTAGGGGCATTATTTATCGAGTTGCTGTCCCACTGACGATATTTAGGTTCATCTTGAATTGGAACATTCTGTTCCACAGTGTGGATGCATTCAACCTGATTATCTTGCTGGCGTTGGTATTAATCGCTGCAGTCGCATGGGTCGCGTGGATATTAACCGGTGGTCCTGCTAGTCCCGCTTCGGCACCATTCTGGTGGGCTACAAGCGGTGCTTCGATTCTCGCCTGGCTGTTTTTCGTACTGATTCTCTTAATCTACATTCCTCTCTACCCTGTCGATAAGGTGCGCCAGATTATCACCCCGATTGCCTTACCATGGACGTTCCTGGACGCATTCGGCGTGGATACCGTCACCGCACTCGGCATCGGGCTCGCCCACATCGTGGCACGCACCAGAGGCATCATCGGGATTCTATTACGCCCAATCCTCCCCCTCCTAGTGGGTATCCTCGGCTCGAGTGTTATTGCGGCGGCACGCTGGATGGGCTGGAAAGTCCCCATCCTCGGAGCTCGCCTACTGACCCCAGTAGCCATCGCCCTGGGTGTAAATCACCGGTTCATTATCGCGGCACTTGTTACGCTCACGTGGGTTGGGCAACGACTCAAACGCTGGCCAAAATTCGCCCTCAGCAGTATCGCTACCGTCGTTTCTGCCATTGTGGTCGCACTCGCTACCGCCCGCGGAGTACGCCACCTACTGTTGGACGCTAGTGTTATTGCTGGCGCGTTTCCATGGATGAAGGTCCAAAAGTTGGAGCGGCTTGCCCTAGGGTTGATGATTTCAGCTGTTGTGACTGTCTTCGTGGGTGTTCCATTGCTGCTGGCAGCACGAAAGCTGGCGCAACCATGGAGGGTTCTGGCGAAGCTATCGTTGTTGACGATTGCGGTTACTTTTGCCGCAGCATCGTTAACGATTGTCCCTGGTGTTGCCGGTGCGATTATTTTATTCCTTGCCGCATCCACGTTCCTTACGATGGTCGCCACACACCCTCGAGTTCTTCTCACGCCGTTGGCTGGGCTGCTTACGGTGGTGACGGGGCTTATTCTTGCCGCTGCGGTGGCTTTCCTGGCTGCTGGCACACCACTGCGTGTTGGTAGGCGCCTCTTCCGCCGTATCCGTTTGGCCGCGGTCATCGCGGCAACTCCCATCATTGTTTGGGCTGTGTTGATTTTGGGCCTGGCCCCCAGAAAGTGGACACGTCGGGGGTTAGTTATGCTGCTTGGGTCAGTGTAGCTGAATTAAGCGCTT
>NZ_JASPGQ010000047.1:0-1325 GCF_030229885.1 Corynebacterium sp. MSK204
TGGGGTTGCCCGCAAATCGTGGACACGTAGTAGAGCTACCTAGCGGTTAGGCAGCGATTTTTTCTTCGTTTCTGGTTTGGGTGATGTGATTTTCGAAATCGACAGGGCTGACCATCCCAAGGGCGGAGTGCCGGCGCCGACGGTTGTAGACTACTTCAATCCAGTAAGCCACAGCCTGACGCGCAGTATCGCGGGTTGCCCAGCGTTTCCGGTCGTAGAACTCGGTCTTAAGCGTCGACCAGAACGACTCGGCCATCGCGTTATCGAAACACACCCCAGTGCGCCCTACCGACTGAGCAACCCCTAGGTTGCGGCACACGTCCCAGAGCTGCTCGCTGGTAAATTGTGTTCCCCGGTCAGCGTGAAACACCAGCCCCTCAGGAACATCACTACGCAGTGTATGTGCCATCCGCAGCGCTCGTTCGACCAGGTATGTATCTTGCACGCTATCCATAGCCCAGCCCAGTACCCTGCGGGAATGACCGTCGCGAACTGCGCATAAGTACAACCAGCCCTCGCCGGTGCGCAGGTAGGTAATGTCCGACATCCATACTCGATTGAGCTCGCCGGTATCAAACATGCGCTTTACCAGGTCAGGAAGAGCAGATTTACGCTTAGATTGAATCGTTGTCACCGGCACAAAAGCACGCGGTGAAATCCCTTCAATGCCCATCAGACGCATCCGCTTGGCCACAGTCTTGCGATTCACACTGATCTGGTAGCGCTCACCTAGCTCTGCGGTGATCCGCGGAGCACCATAGACCTCATCGGAGTCTTTCCAAATCTGATGAATCTTGCGATCAACATCATCGTAAAATGATGCACGATCATCCTTACCGGTTAAGCGTTGCTGCTGTATATGGGTCCATTTGTAGTATCCAGACCGAGATACCTTCAACAAGCGTGCCATGCGCTTGATGCTGTAGTTAGCCTTCTCCTGCTGCATTAATTCGAACTTTTCTCTTCGCGTTGCCTTAAAGCGAAGAAGGCTGTCGCTTTTGACAAAAACTCATTATCCATCTTGGCTTCTGCCAGCTCACGACGCAGACGAGCATTCTCCGCACGAAGATCAGCCTCGCTTAATCCATCGGAAGATCCTTAGGCGTTGACGCTCATTTTTTACCCATCGGCCTAAAAGACCAGGTGCGACACCAATTTCTTTCGCTACATGAGCAATTGGGCGCTGCGATTCGATTACCAGGTTCGCGGCTTCGCGTCGATACTCAGGTGTGTATTTCTGGCGTTGTTGACTCACAATGAACATCCTCTCTTACGGACACAAGATCCGCACTAATCGGGTGTCCACTAAACGAGGGTAACCTCAG
>NZ_JASPGQ010000048.1:0-1303 GCF_030229885.1 Corynebacterium sp. MSK204
CCGGGCCTGACCCCCGGACAGTGGACACGTCGGGGGTTAGCTATGCTGCTTTGGTCAGTGTAGTTGAAGTCTCGGCTTCAAAGACATCAGGCGCTACAAGATTGCACCAGGAGTGCCGCCGGCGCGTGTTGTAGCGCATGCACCACCGGAAGACTTCCCGGCGGCAGGAGATCGGATTGTCAAAGACTTTCCTATCGCGCAAGACTTCCCGCTTTAAGGTGGCGTTAAATGATTCTGCTAGGGCGTTATCAGCACTCGTTCCTACCGCTCCCATGGACTGGCGCACACCCAACGACGAGCAATAGTTCCTAAAGGCTTGTGAGGTGTACACGCTGCCGTGATCGGAATGGAATATAGCCCCGTCAAGACTGCCGCGTACACCGTGCGCGTGGGCTATTGCATCGACGACCAGTGACACTCGCATGTTGTCTGCGAGCGCATAACCTGCACGTTTGCGTGAATGAAGTGTCAATAACTGTGGCCACATACATGTTCTTGCCACCCTTACAGGGCAGGTAGGTAATGTCGCCAACATAAACGCGATTCGGCTCGTTGGCGGTGAATTTACGGCCTACTAAGTCCGGCATGACGCGGTGGCCAGGCTTGCGCCTGGTAGTGACACATCGGCGGCGTTTGGTAAAGCCTTTAAGCCCCATGGCTTTCATAATTCGTGCAACTTTCTTGTGATTGATCGGGACATACGCCGTGTCCTCATTCAGGCTTGCAGCGATGCGTTTAGCGCCGTAAAGCCCAAGCTCATCATCAAAGATGGTTGCGATCCTTGCACCAATAACAGCATCAGAATACATCTTTAACCTGCGATTTTTACGGGTTTGGACCCACTTATAAAACGAGGAACGATTCAGTTTTAACACATGGCACATCCGCTTGACCGAGAATTCGGTTCGGTGGTCATAGACAAACTGGAAGCGGATCACCAGTGAGTCTCTTCGGCAAAATATTTGGCGGCCTTGCGCAGGATGTCACGTTCTTCGCGCAGCTTTGCGTTTTCTTTTTCTAACTGGCGGATCCGTTCGGAATCATTCGCCGCTTGGGCTTTATCCTGCATGGCTTTTATACGCGCACGTTTGCCGGTGCCGTACTTCTTGACCCATGAATGCAGCGAGGCACGGTTGATACCGAGCTCGGCTGATGCTGAGTTCAGCGAGAGGTCCTCATTGTTCTCATAGAGGGCCACGGCATCGCGTTTGAACTGTTCGGAGTACCTGGACATGGTGGTAGATTACCTTTCTTTCCAGCCCGACTGGGCTGGATATCAGGTGTCCACCAAACAGGGGTCAGG
>NZ_JASPGQ010000049.1:0-1274 GCF_030229885.1 Corynebacterium sp. MSK204
GCTCCTTCCATGAGTCTGCCGGCTGTTCTTGAGACTCGTTTGCCCTGCTTTGCTCTCTTGGCGGCTCGCTTATCTTCAATATTGCAGATCATCAACCACAGTGTTTTAAGCGCTGATTCATCGTTGGTGAACTGCACCCTGTTGCGAGTAGCTTTACGCAGCTCATTGTTAAAAGATTCAATGGAATTCGTCGTATAGATGACCTTCCTGGCTGCTGGTGGGAACTGCAGAAACGGAACAAACCGCTCCCACGCGTCCTGCCAGACCTTGACTGAGCGGGGATACTTCTCACCCAGCTCGGAAGCCTCGAATTCCTCTAAGGCAGCACGTGCCGTCGGCTCGTCCGCAGCAGTATAAATCTTTTTCAACGCGGCTGAAACAGCCCGGCGATCCCCGTAGGCCACCCAACGGTTCGCGGCACGTATCAGGTGCACGATACAGGTTTGTACCATAGAGTTCGGCCAGGCTGCCTCTACTGCCTCGGGTAGGCCTTTCAGCCCGTCACAGCAAACAATAAAGACGTCTTTGACCCCACGGTTGGAAAGATTGGCGCATACCTGCGCCCAAAAGGAAGCGCCTTCTTCTTTGGCAATCCACAATCCCAAAATGTGCTTAATTCCGTCGAGGTCCACCCCGATTGCCATGTACGCGGACTTGTTGACTACTCGGCCAACATCGCGGACTTTAATACGTAGTGCATCCAGGAAAATGACCGGGTAGAACTCATCTAGCTGGCGGTTTTGCAGGACCATGACTTCATCCAAGACGGTGTCAGTAACCGCAGAAATCGTCTCATGGGAAATATCTACCCGCATCGCAGTTGCCATGTGGTGCTGGATATCCCTTATTGTCATTCCACCGGCGTACAAGTTGACGATCATGTCATCAACGTAAGTCAAGCGTCTCGATCCTTTAGGAACCATGGTCGGCAAGAATGTTCCGGCCCGATCGCGTGGGACATCAACAGTTACCGGACCGTAGTTAGAATCCACGGTTTTCGAGTAGGTGCCGTTACGGTAATTGTCTGTCCCAGCTGCAGCTTTGCCACTCCTATCACCAGACTCGTAGCCAAGGTGGGCATCCATTTCAGCATTCAAACCTCTGGCGATTGAGGCTTGCAGCATGTCCCGAACCAGGTCATTGGCATCCGTTGTGGACGTGCCTAGGTCATCAATTAGTTTCGCGATTTCAGGGTTAGCAAGCAGCTTCTTTTCAATCGCATCAATCTTGGTTTTATCGGCCGGATCTCGTCTTGTCACAGTAGTCATTCTGGT
>NZ_JASPGQ010000004.1:0-193590 GCF_030229885.1 Corynebacterium sp. MSK204
CATCCTGGTCAAATTTTCTCGGCACGTTCCAGATTTTCCCATCTACTCAAACGGAACAAAACCTGGGACACTTCACAGCACGCGTTTACAGGCACTGCAGTCGCAGAAACGCTCCAACACCTCATCGACACCTACGGGCCACCCGCATCCACACTCACCGACAACGGACTGGTCTTTACGGCACGACTCACAGGTCGAAAAGGAGGCCGCAACGCATTCGAGAAAACCCTCAACCACCACCGCATCCAACAGAAAAATGGTCGTCCAGGCCATCCCCAAACTCAAGGAAAAATCGAGCGCTTCCACCAAACACTCAAAAATCGATCAACGCCCGACCACCCGCTAAAGCCGTCGCTGAACTGCAGACACTCCTCAATGAATTCCGCGACTACTACAACACCACACGCCCCCACAAAGCCCTAGGCCGACGCACCCCACACCAGGCCTACACCACCGGCACCAAAGCCAACCCAGCCCACAACCCGACACAAGAATGGCGCACAAGAAACGACGTCGTCTGGGACAACGGCAAAACCACCGTGCGCTACGCCGGCAAACTCTTCCACCTAGGCATCGGCCGCAAATGGAAGAGAAAGAAAATCCTCATGGTCATCGCCGACAACCACGTCATCACATCACTAGCCGAAACCGGCGAAGTCATCACCGAACACTACATCGACACCAGCCGCAACTACCAAAAGCCCTACTGGAAACAAGGAGACCCACCCCTAGACCCCAAATAACAACAAAACCGGCATCCCAGAACAAAAAGAAACTGAGATGCCGGTTTGTCAACGATGTCGCGACTCACCCGTCAAGCATGTCGCGACTCATGACAGTGGAGCCGACGACGGGAATCGAACCCGCGCCAGCAGCTTGGGAAGCTGCAGTTCTACCATTAAACTACGTCGGCGCTGCGCTAAATGCGCTTTCCCTACTATACACCTTGGGTAGGCGATTGAGTAGAATCGGGTCCGTGCTTCTTTCAGATCGTGATATTCGTTCCGCCATTGATTCCGGAGAGCTGGGCATCGAGCCCTTTGATAGTGAGCTTATCCAGCCTTCTTCCGTTGACGTGCGCTTGGATAAGTACTTCCGCGTATTCAATAACTCCCGCTATACGCACATTGACCCCAAAGAGGAGATGCCGGAGCTTACCACCTTGGTGGAAGTAGAAGAGGATCAATCCTTTATTCTTCACCCCGGCGAGTTTGTTCTTGGTGCCACGTTGGAGAAATTCACCCTCCCGGCTGACCTTGCCGGGCGTTTGGAGGGTAAATCCTCGCTGGGACGGCTGGGCCTTTTAACCCACTCCACCGCGGGCTTTATCGATCCCGGCTTTTCCGGGCATATCACCCTGGAGCTTTCCAATACCGCGAACCTGCCCATTGCGCTATGGCCGGGGATGAAAGTGGGCCAGCTGGCCATCTTTAAGATGACCTCGCCGGCGGAAAGCCCCTATGGCACGGGTGCCTTGGGATCGAAATATCAAGGTCAGCGCGGCCCAACGCCATCAAAGTCTTACCTGAACTTCCGCAGGGATTAATCTGGTATTTACATAAAATCTCTAGGATGAGGTTTTATGCGGATGACTGTTATTGGCACCGGTTACCTGGGTGCTACCCACGCCGCCTGCATGGCGGAATTGGGGCATGAAGTATTAGGCGTCGATGTAGACGAGGATAAAATCTCCGTCTTGCAATCGGGCAAGGTTCCCTTTTTTGAGCCGGGGCTGCCGGAGGTGCTCGAGCGCAATATTGATGCTGGGCGCTTAGGGTTTAGCACGGATTATGACGAGGCCGCGCAGTTTGCCAACGTGCACTTTCTCGGCGTGGGAACCCCGCAGCGCCGCGGTTCTTATGCAGCGGATATGACCTACGTTAAGGCCGTTATCACGGACTTGGTGCCCAAGCTGCGCGGGGAGCACGTCATCTTTGGCAAATCCACCGTTCCGGTAGGTACGGCGGCGGAACTCCAAGAACTTGCGGACGGTTTAGCGCCCGAGGGAACTCGCATGGAAATCGCGTGGAATCCAGAATTTTTGCGCGAAGGTTATGCGGTGCACGACACCATTACCCCGGACCGCATTGTCATTGGCACCCGCGAATCAGAATCCCGCGCGGAAGAGCTTGCCCGCGAGATCTACGCGCAGCCGCTAGCGCAGGACACGCCCTTCATCGCGACCGATCTGCAGACCGCGGAGCTGGTAAAAGTATCCGCCAACGCTTTTTTGGCGACCAAGATTTCTTTCATCAATGCAGTTTCCGAGATTTGTGAGATCGCGGGGGCGGACGTGGTGGCGTTGGCGGATGCCATTGGCATAGACAAGCGCATTGGTCGCAAGTTTCTCGGCGCGGGCCTGGGCTTTGGCGGTGGATGCCTGCCCAAGGATATCCGCGCCTTTATGGCGCGCGCCGGTGAGCTCGGCGCTGATCAAGCGCTGACCTTCCTGCGCGAGGTGGATGCGATTAATATGCGCCGGCGCGACCGCATGGTGGATATGTCTAAAGAAGCCTTCAATGGCTCGCTATTGGGCCACCGCGTCACCGTGCTGGGCTGTGCCTTTAAGCCGAACTCGGATGATGTGCGGGATTCGCCGGCGCTCTCGGTGGCTGGATCCTTGTCCTTGGCGGGTGCGGCGGTCACCGTCTATGACCCAGAGGGCATGGAAAACGCCAAGAAGGTTTTTCCCACCTTGGACTATGCCGCCGACACGGAAACCGCCTTGCGGGAGGCGGAACTTGTCATCCTGGCTACCGAGTGGGAGCAGTTTAAGGAACTGGACCCGAACGAGGCCGGCGAGCTGGTAGATAATAAGCGCATTATCGATGGCCGCAATGTGCTGGACGTTGCGGCCTGGTCCAACGCCGGCTGGAAGATACAGGCGCTGGGGCGCACGCTTTAACGGCGGCGTGACGGGACCGTAAACGCGGCAATCAGCGTGGTAATTGGGACTGCGAGGGTCAGTGCCATGGCGCCGACGCCGGAGCGCAGGAGTTCGGTGGCGACGAGATCGCTGCTAAGTATTTGCCCCGCGGGGCGTTCAGCGGCGGTGATGAGCAGGAGCAGGGGTAATGCGGCGCCGGTATAGGTCAAAATGAGGGTATAGACCATCGAGGCAATGTGGTCGCGGCCGACCCTCATGGCGGATAAGAAAAGCTCTAGCGGTGTGGCAGCGGGGTCGGATTCATGCAGCTCGGTGATGGTGGAGGCTTGGGCGATGGCGACATCGGCAAGGCTGCCCAACGCACCCACGACGAAACCGCACAGCAGCACGCCCAGGATGGAGACATTGGGCATATATAGCAGCAGCTTGAGGTTATCTTCGGAGCTAAAGCCTTGCAGCTGCGAACTATCGATGGCCGCCCAAGCCAAAAACGCGGCGATGGCGAGCGCCGTCAGTGAACCGCCGACCGCAGAAGCGGATTTCCAATTCACGCCGTGGACAAGCGGCACGGCAAGGAGAATGATGGCGGTACAGGCGGCGAGGGCCACCCACAGGGGATTGGTGCCCGCAATGAGCGCTGGGATGAGGAAGCTGAAGACGATACCAAGGCTCAACCCCAAGCCGATGATCGCGCGCACCCCATGCCACGCCGCGAAAGCAATGATGACGATCGCGATGACCACTCCCCAGAGCAGGAGGCTATGGCTGCGCTGATAATCGGCAAAGGCATACGATACTGCCCCGGCAGGATCGGTGGCCTTGGATAGCACGATGTCATCGCCCGGCTGCAATTCTGGGTCGCCCGCGTTGCCGTAGGTGACCAATTGGGTCATCTTTCCCTCGTCCTCGCCGGAGGTGATCTTCACCAGCGCCCGGTCACAGTCCACTTCTTCCTTTTCCGGAATAAGCGGCGGGGTATCAAAGGCCAAGCCGGTCTGCTCCGATTGGCACGCCGAATGATCGGTCTTCTCCACGGTGCCTTCCACCTGCGGGTGGTTCAACGCGTAGGTGGACTCGAACTCCTCCGAGGTATGCTCAGAGGCAGCACTAGTGGGCCAGAGCAGGACGAGGCCGACCAGCATGGCGATAAGGGCCGCACCGATGGCGGTTACTAGCCCAATGCGCCACGGGTGACCGGATACCGAGTGCGCCAACTGACGTGGCTTTAGGCGTTGTAACCTCGACCGGCCCTGCGCGTGCCCGCTGGACTCCGATCGACCCTGCGCTTGCCGATGCCGCGAAGCGGCGCCCGTCGTCGAATTAGAAACCGAGGAATGTCGTCCCATACGATGTATTGTCAACGATTATTACTGCAATTACCAATCGTCTGCTGGGGTGCTATTGGCGGTAGCTTACTAAGAAATTGCCCAAGCGTTCGATGGCGTTTTCTAATTGGGAGGCCCAAGGCAGCGTGACCACGCGGAAGTGATCCGGGTGCGGCCAGTTGAAGCCGGTGCCTTGGACCATGAGGATCTTTTCCGCCTTGAGGATGTCCAACATGAGTTTGGAATCATCGTGAATCTCATAGACATTGGGATCCAGGCGCGGGAAGAGGTACAGCGCGCCCTTGGGCTTTACCGCGGAAACACCCGGAATCTCATTGATCTTGTCGTAGGCGATATCGCGCTGGCGCAGCAATCGTCCCCCAGCCCCGGTGAGCTCGTAGATGGATTGGCGCCCGCCCAGCGCCACCTGGATGGCGTGTTGGGCGGGGACATTCGGGCACAGGCGGGTACCTGCCAGCAATTCGAGGCCCTCGATAAGCCCGTGCGCATTATGCTTCGGGCCCGTAATAACCATCCAGCCTGCGCGGTAACCACAGACGCGGTAGGCCTTGGATAGGCCATTAAAGGTAAAGGTCAAAAGATCGGGGGCCAGCGAGGCGATGGAGATATGCTTCGCATCGTCATAAAGGATGCGGTCATAAATCTCATCGGCCAAAATCAGCAGGTTGTGCTCCCTGGCGATGTCCACGATCTGCTGCAGGACCTCGCGCGAATACACCGCACCCGTTGGGTTATTGGGGTTGATGACCACAATGGCCTTGGTCTTTTCGGTGACCTTGGACCTAATATCCTCGATGGACGGGTTCCACTCGTCTTCCTCATCGCACAGGTAGTGCACCGGGGTGCCACCGGCCAGCGAGGTTGCCGCCGTCCACAGTGGGTAATCGGGCGCCGGGATAAGGATCTCATCGCCATTATTGAGCAGCGCCTGGGTGGTCATGGTGATAAGTTCTGATACGCCATTGCCCAAGAAGACATCGTTGATATCAAAATGCGGGAAGTCCTCGAGCTCATAGCGCGTGACGATGGACCTCCGGGCCGAGGTAATGCCTTTAGAGGTGGAATAGCCCTGGGAGGTGGGCAAGGCGCTGATCATATCGCGCATGATGACATCGGGTGCATCGAAGCCAAAGACGGCGGGGTTGCCGGTATTGAGCTTGAGGATGGTGTGGCCGTCCAGCTCCATTCTCTCCGCTTCCGCTGAGACCTCACCGCGAATATCGTAAGCGATGCCCTTTAATTTTTCGGACTGGTCAAAGATGCGGGGTGTGGGAGAAGTCATGGCCATATTGTGCCATCTTTCACAGCGCTAAGAAGGATTGCAGCGCAACTCAGTGCTATTTTTTATTCCACTTGCTGATTTGCTTCTTCGCCATTTCCATAGCTTGACCAGTAATTTCACCGGCCTGCTGGCGGCGCTCGGCCCACATTTTCTTCTCTAATTCTTTTTGGTGCGCCCGCTCGTGTGCCGTCAGTGCACGGATTTCGCGCTGTTGTTGGCGCTCAATCTGCCGCACCGAGGGGGCATGCCACGATTGCGGGCCCACCTTGGCCACGTACAAGAGGATCCACACGATGGGAATGAGCGCTGCGGCTACGGCACCGCCCGCTAGCAACCAGGGGCTATTCATGGTGGCGCTGAGCATGACAAGAGTAGGCGATGCCGCGAGCAGAACCACCGAGCTGGTCAGCGCGGTAGCGATGCGGGGCTTTTTCGCGGCATTAAAGGCGCGCTCCACATCGCCCTGGGAGTAGATTTTTGCCTCTTGCGATCCGGTCGCAGGGATATCACTGAAAATTGGCGCCAAGTCCTTGTGGGTGACGGCCTGCATGACGCTATCGGAGCGCTCCTCAAACTCGGTCATAGATAAGCGGCCTTCGCCCACTGCGCGGGCTAGATCCGTCAGGGCATCGTTGCGCTCTGAATCAGATAGACGCAGTGTCCGGTCATAGGGGGAGGATCCGTAGCTATTAGTCACAGCCACCATAATAGACAACCTGATTCAAAAAGAATATGCCCTGCCACGGTGGCAGGGCATAGCTTCTAGTGCGGGGTACACAGGCTAGAGCTCTTGCGACTCATCTTCTTTGTCGTCCTCGTTAGAATCCGATTTTTTCTTTGGATCGGATTCATCAACCGTCTTGGAGTTCTTCCTTCCCACCAGGTTGGCCAAGAACGGGAAGATGGCAACGGTCAATGCGCCACCGGCGACGAAGATGGATGCGGTTTCTTGCTTCATCAATTCCGAATTAACGGCCAGCGACGTCACGGCTACGATGATCGGCAGGCCGGTCGCCGTGTACAGGCTGACCTGGAGGCGTTCGCGCACCGTTTCAATTTCGGAGCCGGTGTGGCCCACATTTTCGCGCAGGAATACCGGCAGGCCGCGGGTGACGAGAATAAGCGCCGGGATGCCCAGTACCTTCCCCGGGTTATTAGCGATGGTATCCCAGTTAATCGTCATGCCGGAGACCACGAAGAAGACCGGGATGAGCATGGAGTGAAAGACCACATCGAGGCGGTGTTCTAGCCGTCGATGGAATTCATCCGGAATGATGCGGTTCAAGATGATGCCGGCGGCGAAGGCGCCCAGCACGATGTCGAGCTCAAAGACCGCCGTGACGGCCATGAGGGTGGCAAGGATCAGGATGATAAGGCGCAGAATGGTCTGGTTGGTAGACCCCGCACCGGAGATAAACGCCGCTTTAACCCACGGAATCGTCGTGGCAATGGCAGCCGGCATGATGGCGACGGCCACGGCGATGCCGATGAACGCGAGCATAATCAGCAGCGTGGTCCACGTGGAGCGCGTGCTCAGCAGCAGCGCCATCGCGGTAATGGGTGCGACCTCACCAATAGCGCCGTGAATCATGACCGATTTGCCCACTTTGGTCTCGAGCACACGGTCCTGTTTCAGCATGGGCTGGAGCGTGCCCAGCGCCGTGGACGTTAGCGCCAGCGCCACCACGATGGCACCTGGGACATTATCGACCAAGAAGTACGCACCGACGCCACAAGCCACGAGGCAGATAAGCCAGGTGGACAGCGCGGTTCCCGCCTCTTTGGTCTTGAGCGTAGAAATCTCGATCTCAAAACCTGCGAGCAAGAACAGCGCACCAACGCCCAGCTCTTTCAGCATGCTGATGCCGGCATCCTCATGCGCTACATCCAAAAGCGATGGGCCGATGACCATGCCAAAGATGATCAGAAGGGCAACGGCCGGCAGCCGGTTGCCCAACATGAACGACACTATGGGCGCCAGTAGCGCCGCGAGCATGATCCAGGCAAAGGAAACGAGGCTAGTGGTGTTTTCCGTCGCACCCGCTGCGAGAACAACAGTATCCGCAGCCCATCCCACATCTAAATGCATGGATCACAGCGTACGCACTCACCCCTGCACATGCCTACTCGGTATTCGTGTCCTTCGGCGGTGTGGGTGGCTTCGGCGGTTCCGGTGGCTTGGGGGCCTTGGGAGCCTCCGCGCTTGCCGATGGCGCCGGTGGTGCAGGCGGAGTGGATGGCGCGGATGGCGCGGACGATGCCGGCGGAGCCGGCGGGGCTGGCGGCGCAGCTGCCTCGGGTTTCTTGTCAGCCTGCGGTGGCTTTGGCGCTGCTGGAGTCTGTGGTGCCTGGGCAGCTTGTGGAGCCTTTGGCGGCTGTGGAGCTGCAGGTGGTTCCGGCACAGCTGGTGCTTGCGATGCAGCGGGTGGCTGCGGGGCCCTAGGCGGTTGGGGTGCCGCGGGTGCTTTCGCATTTGGAGCAGCCGGCGGAGTCGGGGCACCTGGAGCTGCCGGGGCACTTGGTGCTGCCGGAGCCTTCGGCGCCGCCGGGACGCTAGGTGCCGAAGAAGAACCCGGAGCCGCAGGGGCCTTAGGAGCCTTTGGCGGCGTGGGAGCACCCGGTGGGGCTGGCGCGCTGGGCGCGGAGGGGGCACTCGGTGCAGAAGGTGGAGTAGGCGCCGACGGTGCATTAGTGGATTGCGGCGCGCTCGGTGAGCTGGGTGCGTTGGGTGCCGAAGGAGCCTTGGGGGCCGCCGGTGCCGAAGGCGCGGCTGGAGCTGCCGATGCCGAAGGAGCAGAAGGCGCGGAGGGTGTAGCAGGTGGAGTGGCAGCGGTGGGGGTATTGCTGGAGGAGGGGGCATCGGCAGGCGTGGGTGCCTTGGGGGATTCAGCGGTGGTGGTAGCTGAGGCCGCACGGTGGCGCACTGGGGTGGCCAAGAACGCCTTGGGGAGAGGCTCTGGAAGGGTGCCCTTGTCATCCAGGGAAATGGAATTGCGCAGCATGGTGGCCACGTCGTTGACCTGGGTGGTGGGGGTGGACTCGGCGGCCAAAGACTTCACGCCGCCGGTCATCATGACATTGCAGAATGGGCAGCCAGTGGCGATTTCCTCGGCGCCGGTCTCTAGTGCCTGCTCCGTGCGGAACTCATTGATGCGAGAACCCAACTTTTCTTCCATGAACATGCGCGCGCCGCCGGCGCCGCAGCAAAAGGCCTCATTGCGGGACTTGTCCATCTCGCGCAGTTCTACGCCGGTGGCCTCGAGAAGCTCGCGCGGGGGATCGAAGACCTTATTGTGCCGGCCCAAGAAGCACGGATCGTGATAGGTGATGGGCTTGCGGTTTTCTGGGGTGCGCGGAACCGGCTGCAGCAGCTTCTCGCGTACTAGTCGGTTGAGTAGCTGCGTGTGGTGGAAGACATCGAAATGCCCGTCGAAGTCCGGGTACTCATTGCGGATGGTATTAAAGCAGTGCGGGCAGGTCGTGATGATTTTCCGCTGGCCTTCCGGCACGCCCTCAAAAGCGTTGTTGAGGGTTTCCACGTTTTGTTGCGCCATCATTTGGAACAAGAACTCATTGCCGGCGCGGCGAGCGGGATCGCCGGTGCAGGTCTCGCCGGTAGAAAGCACACCGAATTTCACGCCGGCGGTGTGGAGAAGATCCACGACGGCGCGGGTGGTGCGGCGACCATTGTCATCATAGGCACCGGCGCAGCCGACCCAGAGGAGGTATTCCATATCGGAGAAATCCGCGGCGTCCTCGCCAATGATGGGTACCTCGATGCCATCGGCACGCGCCTCATCAATCCAAGCGCGGCGCTCGGAATTATTGCGGCCCCAGGGGTTGCCCTTGGTTTCCATGTTCTTAAATAGGCCGGTGAGCTCTGAGGGGAAATCGGATTCCGCCAAGACCTTGAAGCGGCGCAGGTCTGCAATATGGTCGATGTGCTCGATATCAGTGGGGCATTGATCCACGCAGGCCCCGCAGTTGGTGCAGGACCACAGGACGTCATCGTCGATGACACCAGCCATCGAGAGCACATCGAGGCCCTCGTGCGGGCTGTAATTATCTAGCGCACCTTGGCGCAAGTCCATCATGACCTTTTTGGGGCTGAGCGGCTTATCGGTATTCCAAGCCGGGCACAGCTCTTGGCAGCGGCCGCATTCAGTGCACGCGGTTGAATCCAGCAGCAACTTCCAGCTGCCAGGGGTGATGTCTTCTTCCAAGTCCGGGGTGGGCAGGGATTTAAGCGCCTTATCCCCAGAGGTATTGCGCTGGAAAAAGATATTGAAAAACGCCATGAAGCGGTGCCACATGACACCCCACTGGAAATTGCGGGCAATAAAGAAGATGAAGAGGAGCCCGGATAGCAGCTTGACCAAGGCGAAGAAGCTGACCAGTGCCGGGGACTCAGGCAGTGCCTTAGCTAAGTGAACGGTCAAGAAATCCGCGACTGCGGAACCGCCACCAAAGGCCGCGATCTTGGAAGCTTTGACCAAGAGCATGCTGAGGCCCTCGATGAATACAATGGCCTCTACCCACCGGGCCGCCGCCGTTTGGGAGTTGAAAAAGCGGCTGCCGCGCTCGGTATCGCCTAGTTTCAGGCGCACTCCGATGAGGAAGCAGATGCCCAGCAACGTGCCGATGCCGAGTATTTCTTCTACAAAGTGATACACCGGCCAGGTGCTTAAGCCAGGCCACCCTTTATCCGGGGCGAAGGTTTGGATATAGGCCTCAAACCACACCAGGATGCCGAATAAAAAGCCCACCATGACCGCCCAGTGAGCGGCATTGACCAATGGCTTTCCCTTGAAGTGGGTGTGGCCGAAGACCTCTACCAGCACGCGCCCGAGGCGTTTTAGAGGGCTATTGGTGCGCTCTAGTTGGGTTGGTCCGCCCGAGCGGATGAACTTAATGAGCGCGCCTATGCGGGCGAAAAAGTATAGCCACACCGGAATCGATGTGGCTATAGCAATCCAACCGGACACGGTTGTCATTCGTGCTCCTTCACTACTGATGCTCCACGTTGTTATCTACCTTAAAGCCTCAAGGCGTCATCGTGGGAGTCAGTATTCAGTAACTATGAGTGAAGGGATATTGGCCTTAGTAGTGGAAGCCGCCTTCAGCTTCCGCCTTCTCAAAGGCGCGGGTAGCGATAGGAACCATACGTGCCTTACGCGGGAGGACGGAGAAGACTCCACGGACGGCACGGGAGAAGATCTTGAGCTTGCGCTCATCCTTCTTGGTCCACTCCCAGCCAAGCTTGTTGCGCAGCTTGTCCGGAATCATGCCGATAGCAACCCACAACAGCAGACGAGATGCGTAAGGTGCAATGGGCTTCCACAGCCAGTTGGGCACCTTGGGATCTGGGGTGTCGAGGGTAAGGCCGTTGATGATGCGGGAGCGCTCGATGGTTTCGCTGATATCGAGGGTATCGATCATGTTGTCTACGTACTCTTCAAACTCAGCGTACGTCTTTGGCGCATCGTCGGGCTCTGCAACCTCGTAGAAGGTGTACCAGGTACGGGTCTCCTGGAAGAGCTGCTCGCGCTCCTCTGGGGTCAGAGGATCCATGAAGTTGCCGGCCAGCTGGTACGGCATTGCAGCGAAGGTGGCGTGTGCCCAGTAGTACACATCCGGGTTCAGCGGGTGGTAGCGGCTTCCATCTGGGTGGGTGCCCTTGATGTCCTTGTGGAAGTCACGAATCATGACGCCAACTTCAGGGCCTTCATAGATCGTGCGGATGATCGGGAAGGCGGAGCGAACCAAGCGTGCAACCTCGTTATCGAAAACGTTCGAGTGCTGCACCAAGGACCGGCTGACGTCACGCTGGGCAATCTGCAAAAGACCAGCAGACAGTGCGACGAATGCGGAGCGCCAGTCACCAAAGCGTTGCCACAGGATGGAATCTGGACCCAGCTCAGGCAGGTTATCGGTGTTGTTATCTGCAGGTTGGGCGTGCTTGTCGTTTACAGTGCTTTCAGGATTGCTCAGAGTAGTCATTATGCCTCCTTAAGGGCAGTAGCGGACTTTTGTTGATTCTGGCGTTCGGACGAGGCGGACTCAGGGGCGTAGTTGGATGCTCGCTTGAAATCGTGGGCCGGTGCATCGAACCCTGCGAGCACTTCGCGGATTCCGCGTACGGTACCGGGCTGAACCAACCACTTATCGTGCTTGACGGTTAGTTCTCCTGGTCCACGAATCTCTAGCTGGCGGACGTAACGGCGGCAGTGATCGGCGCGGGCTTCGATGACAGCCAGTGGGCGACGCTTGAGGTAAGAGTCGCGCGGGGTAGGGCCGTCAACAAAGAGGGCATTAGGCAGCCCAAATACCTCTACACCGTGGTGCAGGTACATGTCATCGACGCTGGCCTTTGACCGTCCCGGAACGGAAATCCACGGGGATTCCTCGCCGGTGGCGCGAATCAACACATCGAAAGCTTGGGTTTCCTGACCGGAATCACCGAGGTAGGAGATTTCCCATTTGCCTTCTGCGCGGTCGAATTCGGCACCAGTAACGGCGGTGGAACCGCGGAACTCGGCGCCACTGGCAGCAACAGCCTCTTCAAGGTGGCGTACTACAGAAGCTGGCGAGCCGTCAGTTTTCGTGAGGCGGAGGTACGGGGTGCGGAAGTGGTACTTCCGGGAGACCTCGGTGGCATCAGCGGAATTGAAGTGACCGCCGATGTGTGGTTCTTGTTCAAAAAGAACGGTGTCGAATCCAGAGAATGCGCATTCAGAAGCCGCGGCGCATCCGGCTACTCCGGCACCGACGACTGCGACGGTCGGTCGGCGATATGGCTTGAACATACTGTTCCTTTCGAGTTTCACAGGGCACTTACCGGCCGCTGTGTATTGGCAATTTATGTACTCAGAGAGAACACAATTTGTGGATATGTTGTGATAGTACACATATCCCCAACAATTGTGAAGTGGATTACTGGATTTAAAAGCTGGCTGGTTATGCTGCGCAGTGCTTAGGGGAGGAAGCGCAAGGCCTTTCCTAAGCGCAACGCGGAGCTCAGCAGGGTGCCGTAATACTTATTGGGAAGCCAACTTGGCCCGCGCATCGGCATGATCCTTTGCGAGGAAATATTCTTCGCTTCCGTATATTTGGTCAGCCCCTCGTGGCCATGGCGGCGGCCAACGCCGGACTCCTTGACGCCACCCAGCGGGGTGGAAATCGAGGCCCACGTGGAGGCGTAGCCATCATTGATGGTCACGCTGCCAGCATCGATTTTCTCGGCGATGCCCTGCGCGGTTTCGGGTTGGCCGAATACAGAGGAGTTCAGGCCGTAGGGCAATTTATTTGCCTGCTCGATGGCCTCTTCAACATCGCGCACGCGTTGCACGTACACCACGGGGCCAAAGACCTCTTGCTCTGCAAGCTCGGTGCCTTCACCCAAATCAGTGAGAACCGTGGGCTCAAAGTGGTAGGGGCCGATATCCGGGCGGGGCTTGCCGCCGGTAATAACGGTGGCACCCTTTTCTACCGCATCATCGACGAAGTGCTGCACCACATCCAATTGGTTTTGGCCGATGAGTGAACCCATCGTGTAGTCCCAGTTCAAACCGGAACCAAGTTTGATGGATTCGGTTGCCCGGCGGAATGCGGTAATGAATTGATCGAAGATGGCATCGGGCACGTAGATGCGTTCAATCGACACGCACAGCTGGCCTGAATTGGAAAAGCAGGCGGTAGCGATGGTGTCAATATGCTTGTCGATGTCCGCATCCGGCGCGATGATCATTGGGTTCTTGCCGCCCAGTTCTGCGGAGTATCCAACGAGGCGCTCGCCTACGGTGGTGCCCAAAATCTTGCCGGTCTTGGTGGAACCGGTAAACATCAGGTAATCGCAGCGTTCGGAGATGGCGGAGCCGACAACTCGGCCGGAGCCGGTGACGATCTGCAGCAGATCCTTCGGCAGTCCTGCTTCCTTCAAGAGGTAGAGGGAAATCAGGTTAGAAAATGGGGTGGATCCGTCGGGCTTGGCCACAACGCCATTGCCGGCAAGTAGTGCCGCAACGGCATCGGAAATGCCCAATGCTAATGGGTAGTTCCACGGGCTGATTTGCCCCACAACGCCCTTAGGAACTCGCTGCAAGTGAGTTTTGGTGATGAGCGGAAATGCGCCCGGCTGCTTCTGAGTGGCCAGTAGCTTTGGCGCATTATTTGAGTAATAACGCGCGTTATTTAGTACATCGAGTACCTCATCAAAAGCGGCCGTGCGGTCCTTGCCGGTTTCCAGTTGGATGAAATCCGCCAGCAGCTCGCGGTGTTTAGCCACGAGGTGGTGGAAGCGCTTCATTACCTTTACGCGCTGCTTAACGTCGGTGTCGGCCCAGGCCTTTTGGGCCTGACGCGAACGGCGGAAAGCCTCATCTACGTCTTCTTCGGAACCTACTCCAACCCATCCTAATTTTTCTTCGAATAGGGGGGAATGGACTGCTTGGTGCTCGCCTTTATCCAGCGAACCAGTGGAGTAGTTAGTGGTGAGATGTTGTAGCTCAGTCAGTAAATGCTGTGGCAAGGGCCGTTCTTGTAGACGGCGTGGTAAAGACATGTAATGCACGCTCCAGAAAGATCAATGAAAAGGTTCGTGAGCTAAAAAGCTCACGAACAATTGGGAAGCCGGTGTGTTTTAGAACGGGCAGCCGGCAGCACGGCGTGCGGCTACTGCATCATCGGAATCCGGCTTGTCGGTAGATTCCGCGGTGGCAGCAGAGTCCTTAGCCTGGGCGGCGTTGTAGCCTTGGATCTTCTTCGGCTCCTTGTACTTGCCCTCAATCATGCCGTTCTTGATCATCAAGGAACGACCAGGCTCCATGTAGCGCTTGTCCTCTGGGAGGTGGTCCATGATGAAGCGAACGGACTTGGCGATGCGGTCGAAGCGCTTTTGGTCGCGCTTGGTCCACTTCAGATCCAAGATGTCGCGGTACTTCTGCGGCAGGGTAGCCACAGTCAACCAGATGGCGCTGCGCATAATGGGCTTCCAGATAACCTTCCATACGGCCTCTGGAACGCCTTCCGGAGTCTTGACCGGCTCTACGCGTGCGGTGCGCAGTGCGAAGTCAACGGTCTGGTTGCGCTCGAGCACGGTGTCTGCCATGTCATCCATGTACTTGATCAAGTCATCGTAGTTATCAATGACCGGACGCTCAGACATGCCGTACTTGTCCCACCAAGTCACGCCCTCGCGAACGATCTGGTCGCGCTCTTCCTTGGTGAACGGAGTACCGAAGAGATCTTGGGCGTAGATAACGCGGTAGACGAAGGTAGCGTGTGCCCAGTAGTAGGTCTCTGGGTTCAGGGAGTGGTAACGCTCGCCATTTTGCAGCGTGCCCTTAATGGTGACGTGGTAGTCGCGGATACGCTCACCGATGTCCCCATCATCGTAGATGGACTGAATAATCTGCGGCGTAGAGCGCTGCAGACGGGCGAAAGGTTCGTCGAAGAACTTCGAGTGGTCCAAAAGGGACTGACCAATCGCAGGGTGCATATTCTGCAAAATGCCGGTGTAACCGCGCAGCAGCTGCAGGCGGTTATCCGAGCCCCACTTCCACAACAGGGAATCCGGGCCCAAAGGAGCGCGGCGCAGTTCGCGCTTTTCTTCCTTCTTGTCCTGAGCGTTTACTTCTTCTGCTCCGGACTGAGAGGAATCAATGTGGGTATTTTCTTCGTTTGCCTGTGCATTTTCGGGTTTCAGTGAGTTGGACAATTCGACCCTCCTTAGTCGATAAAATCTGATGGTTGTGTAGCGTAACACACACCGGTGCGCACCTATTACATGGCGCACAAATTTGGGGGTGCAACGATGTGCGCTGCGGGTTTAGTGGGGGATCGGAAGTTGACAACGGCAGGGGGTGCGATAATCTTCATTAAACATATGACCTGGGCTACACTGTTGCGGGCGTATTTAATTGCACCCCTATTTGTGTGACGTGTCTCAGGTAGTGTTAACGTGTGTTCAAGCTCATTTAATCAGTGGATTGCGTAGGTCCAATACTCATCGTCGGCTTGTGTACCTCTGGCCGCGGTAAAGAGTGGGCTGAAAATTCACCGTAGACGGGGGATGCCGCTAAAACAGGCTGCTACCCCGCCTTTTCAATTCCACAGAAAGGTTCCTTCATGGGCAGGATTAGTATTCCAAAGTTTGCAACCGCACTGGCTGCCGGGCTTGCGGCTTTTGGTGTAACAGGTTTTGCGGTAGCCCAAGGTGGCTTGACCGCTAATATCGCACTTTCAGGAACCTTCTTTAAGGTGAACATGAGCCACCTAGAGGGCGAAGGATTGTCGATCTTCGTTGATAGGGACAAGATGGGAGAGGAAACCATCCCGGCCGCGCGCTTGAAGTTTGAGCACGCCGTGGCTTCCAACTTGTGCCTGTCTGCCAATCTTCCTGATGTCCCAGGGATTGGCGAGACCACCTTCGCCCTCCGTGCGAATGGTGATGACAGTGTGGAGGTAGAAAACCTCTTGGTTGGTGCTACCGACATTAAGGGTCAGCTCGATCTGACGAACGCCAACGTGGGTGTCGACGCCAGCCAGGTCAATGACAAGGCAGATCCAGGTTCGTGGGGATTGTACGCGCAGAAGGTGACCCTGAGCGCGGATGATATTCGTACGACCTCGGTGGGAGCAGAAAGGCTCGCTGCCTCTGGTGTGAATGTGACGGTGAAGAGGGGAAGCAACAACAATGGCTGCTAAGTCTTCTGATGATGAGACTTTGCGCATGCCTGCGGTGACCGAAACCGATACCGATAACGGCGAAGCTGCACGCAGCGCCCAAGATTCCTCCCAGGAGTCGGCCGGAAATACCGCTGGTGAGGCCGCCGTTGGCACCGATCACGCTAGTGCTGCGGAGACGAAGGCCGAGGACACCGCTGATGCTGGTGCTGAAGCCACGGCCACGGCGGAAAGCGATGGAGAGAACACATCGCAGTCGGTAGCGGATGCGGTCAAAGGTGCTAATGAACCGCAGGATTCCGCAGCGAATAACAAGAATGACAAAGCCGTAACCAGAGTGGCCCCTAAAGAGAGCTGGTGGAAGCGGTTTAAACACTGGCGCAAGCGTCGTCCGTTCGCGGGTGGCTTGTTGCTTATCTTGTCCGGCATCGCCATCGCTGCGCCGGCCTATATTACTGTGCGCATTTCAGATCTTTTGGTCATGATTTCCACGGTGTCTGGCGTTTCGACGCTCCTTATTGGTGCGGCACTTATCATGTTCGGCCTAGGATCTTGGTTTAGGCAGGAGACATCGTCTTACCTGGGTGTTTTAGCCATCTTGGTAGCGATCGTCGCGCTTCCCACCACCAACCTGGGTGGCTTCGTTATAGGCAGCCTTTTGGGCATTATCGGTGGTGCGCTCGCATTTGCTTGGCAGCCACAGGATCGCCAGAAGTCTCCTAAGAAGCGCAAGAAGAAGAAAAAGTCCCAGGCCAAAGAACTGGCGGTTTCAGCATGAAGCTATTCAGGCTGAGCTCGCTACCGCGTCGTCGCTCCGCTCGTGTGGTAAAAGGTAGTGCGCTCGCAGTGCTCTGCGCTTTTACAGCGGTGTGTGCGGTGAACCAACCTGAGGAAACCCGTGCGCAGGAAGGCTTGGCCTTAGCGCAATCTGAACTCAGCACGGTGACTGCTGATAATGTCACCCTGACTGGAAACGTAAGCGCCTCGCTCATCACTGTGCCTACCGCACAAGGTGAACAACGAGCACTGAAACTCGTAGGTGATAAGTTGGCGGCGCGTAACCTCGCGTTGACCCTGCCCGCTGCTATGGGGCAAGGCAAGCTAACCACTGGTGATGTAGAAACCACCGTCACGGACGGGCCGGTCACCGTCCTGACCACTGGACTGCAGACAACGCCTGCAGTGGTGGATCACCCCACCATTCCGGTAAACGTCGATCTATCCAACGGCGATCTCAACGCGGTGCTTGATCAATTGGGCGTTCCTGACCCGCACGTGGTGCCCGATGCTCCTATCCCGAACGTTTTGATGGAGCACATTTCGCTGCAAGATGTCACCATGGAGCTGGTCAACCTGCAGGGCGCTAATTTGCACGCCCCGCAGGTCCAGCTCAACGTGCAGTAACCACGCAGCGGCTCCTTCCCTTAAGCCTCGTTGAACTGCGATTGGTGCAGGCGCCAATAAGCGCCTTGGGCGCGCAGCAGTTCTTCGTGCGAACCTTGCTCGACGATGCCCCCGTTTTCCATCACCAAGATCAGATCAGCATCCCGGATGGTGGATAGGCGGTGGGCGATGACGAAGGAGGTGCGCTCGGCGCGCAGGGCATTCATGGCCTCCTGGACAAGCACCTCGGTGCGGGTATCCACGGACGAGGTCGCCTCATCCAAGATGAGCAGCGCAGGCTGGGCCAAAAAGGCGCGAGCAATGGTAATCAACTGGCGCTCACCGGCGGAGATGGCGCCGCCATCTTGGTCGATAACGGTGTCATAGCCCTCCGGTAGGGAGTGCACGAAGCGATCGACGTAGGTGGCCTTGGCCGCGGCGATAACCTCATCGTCCGTGGCATCGAGCCGGCCGTAGCGGATATTGTCCATGATGGTGCCCTCAAAGAGGACGGCATCTTGTAGCACCATGCCCACCTGGGAGCGCAGGGCGGTGCGGGGCATGTGGGCGGTTTCGTGGCCATCGATAAGAATGCGGCCTGAATCGATGTCATAAAAGCGCATGAGCAGGTTGACCATGGTGGTCTTGCCCGCGCCGGTGGGCCCCACGATCGCCGCGGTTTGCCCCGGCTCCACGCGTAGGTTGAGCCCGGTAATAAGTTCCTTCTCCGGCGAATAGGAAAAGCCAACGTCCTGAAACTCTACGCGGCCGCGGGCGCGGCCTACTAGCTCATCGCTGGTAGCCTCCAGCGATTGCTCTTCCGCATCGAGGAATTCGAAGACGCGCTCCGCAGAGGCCACGCCGGATTGCACCTGTTGCATCATGCCGCCCAATTGGCCCAGCGGCTGGTTAAATTCGCGGGAGTACTGGATAAAGGCGGTGGCCTGGCCCAGGGTCATCTGCCCGTTGGCCACGCGCAGGCCGCCAAGCACAGCGATGGCCACATAAGACAGGTAGGACACGAACTGCATGATGGGCATCATGATGCCGGAGAGGAATTGCGCCAGTGCAGAGGAGCGGAAGAGCTTGTCATTGCGCTCATCAAATTGGCGCGTCATATCCTCCGTGCGGCCAAAGACGATGCCCAGATCGTGGCCGGAGAAGGACTCTTCCACTTGGCCATTGAGCTGGCCGGTAGCGCGCCACTGGGTTTTAAATTGGCGCTGCGAGCGCCCGCCAATGACCCCGATGATCAGCGCGGTTAGCGGCAGCGCCAAGAGTGCCACCAGGGCAAGTTGCCAAGAGATGCTAAACATCATCACGGTGATGCCCAGGATCATCAGGATGTTATAGAACAGCTGGGAAAGTGCCTGCTGGAGGGCCTGTTGCACATTGTCGATGTCATTGGTGGTGCGCGAGAGGATATCGCCGCGCTGGTGGGAATCGAAGTAATTTAACGGCAGGGCATGCACCTTGGCCTCCACGCGCTTGCGCAGCTCGTAGACCGTGTCGATGGTCAGGCGGTTTAAGATGAGCCCCTGCCAGAGTTCGAAGGCGGCAGAGACGATGTACATCGCGATCACCGCGATGATAAGCGTACCCAAGCGGGTAAAGTCGATGCCCTCGCCGGGAGTGAAATCCATGCCGGAGGCCATATCGGCCACCTGATCCTGGCCCTGGGCGCGCATACCGTCGATGGCCTGCTGCGCCGAGATGCCAGATGACAGCTCGCGGGAGATGACGCCAGAAAAGATGACGTCCATGGCATCGCCCAAGATTTTAGGGGCAAAGACCGCGAGGAAAACACAGACTACGTCCATCGCCGCCACTACCGCTAGCATGCGCTTATAGGGCATGAGTAGCAGCAGTAAGCGCTTGGCAGAAGGCCAAAAATTCTTGGCCTGACGCGGTGCGGAACCGGACCATTCATCGGCGGCGACCTTGGCCTCAAGCTCCTGGAGCTCGGCGTCCTCAGCGGAGGAGTTGTGTGCGGTGTCCTTGGCCATTAGTGCTCTCCTCCAGCTACTCCAGCGGTTTCTTGGGATTCAACGATTTCCTGGTACACCTCTGAGGATTTCAGTAGCTCAGTGTGGGTGCCGCGGGCGACGATGCGCCCTTTATCGATGACCAAAATCTGATCGGCATCCTGGATGGAGGCCACGCGCTGGGCCACGATGATGGTGGTGACGGCCTCGCCGCGCTGAGTAAAGGACTGGTGCATGGCGGCGCGCACATTGGCATCCGTGACCACATCCAGCGCGGAGAAGGAATCATCAAAGAGGTAAATGCGCGGCTGGGCCACGAGCATGCGGGCAATGGATAGGCGCTGGCGCTGCCCGCCCGATACATTGGTGCCGCCCTGTGCAATGGGCATGTCCAGGTCATCGACGAAGTCCGCCTGCGCCACGCGCAGCGCCTCCCATAATTGATCGTCGGTGGCCTCGGGGCGGCCCAAGCGCAGGTTGGAGGCCACCGTGCCGCTAAACAAGTAGGCCTTTTGCGGCACCAGCGAGACACGGCTGACGATGTCCGGGCGGGAGAGGGAGGTGGTAGGGGTGGCATCGATAAGCACCTCGCCCTCGCTCGGGACGTAGAGGCGCGGGATAAGGGACAGCAGCGTGGTCTTGCCCGCGCCGGTAGAACCGATGATCGCGGTGGTGGTGCCGGGAGTGGCGGTAAAGGAAACATCCTCTAGCACCGGGGCATCCGCGCCGGCATAGGAGAAGCTGACATTGCGAAACTCTACGGTGCCGGACATGGTTTCCGGGGTGACGGTATCTTTCGGCGGGGTAATGGACGGCTCGTGGCTTAAAACCCCGGTGATGCGGCGGGCACACACAAGGGCGCGCGGGAGCATCATCGCCATAAACGTGCCCATCATGACGGCGGCGAGGATTTGCAGCAGGTATTGCAGGAAGGCGGTGAGCCCGCCGACATCGACAAGCCCGGCATCCACGCGTTGGCCGCCAAACCACAGCACTGCGCCCGTGGCCACGTTCAAGATGACGGTGATAAGCGGGAACATGAGAACAAAAAGCTGGCCGATTTTCAGCGAAAGCTGGGTAATGTCCTTATTGGCCTTGGTAAAACGCTCAGTTTCATAGGCCTCGCGCACAAAGGCGCGCACGACGCGGATGCCGGTGATTTGCTCGCGCAGGGTGCCGTTGATGGTGTCCAGCTTGTCCTGCATGGAACGAAAAAGCGGCATGAGCCGCGCGATGAGGACGGAGATGGTGCCGAGCAGCACCGCGACAGAAACCCACACCAACCAGGACAGTCCGGCGTCCTCGCGAATGGCCATGATGATGCCGCCGATGGACATAATGGGCGCTGTGACCATGAAGTTCAGCATCATCATGTAGACCATCTGCACCTGCTGCACGTCATTGGTGCCGCGGGTAATAAGGGTGGGCGTGCCGAACTCGCTCATATCTTCCGCGGAAAACGTGGTGACCTTGCGGAAGACCTCGCTGCGCAGGTCCCGGCCCACGCCCATGGCCGTGCGGCTGCCGCACCACACCGCGCCGATGGCGGTAATGACCTGGACAAAGGCTACGATGAGCATGATTGCGCCGGTGTCCCAGATATAGTCGATATCGCCCTTGGACACGCCCTCATCGATGATCTTGGCGTTCAAGGACGGCAGATACAGGGTGGCCGCGGTGGACAGCGCCTGCAGGATAAGTACCGCTAGGACATAGGGCGTATAGGGTGCCGAGCGGGTAAAGAGGATTCGGACCAGATCCATAAACCTGCGCTTCTTTCGAGGGAGAATAGGGATTAACCTGCAAGCATATCTGGTCGGCGCAGATGGGGCGAACGGTATTTATATTTAGGCACCTGACCTCGTAGCCGAACCTAGACCAAGACGTGCGCCAATTGTGCCCTGGCGATGACGCTGGCCCAGTCCTCAAAATCCGTAATTGGCGTGCACAGCCCCTCCCACGTGGTAACGGGAATGCCGCGGGCCTTTAATTCCATGACGATGAGCTCGCGGTCCCCGTGGGTGGCCAGCTGGTGGACCTCGTTATGGGTGATATCGCCGTCTACTCCCACGCGTACGTTTCCCAGTAGGCGCAGCCGCGGGGTCGTACCCGGTGCACACTCGTGCGGCACGGCCTCATCGACCACGCCGGCAAGCCCCGCGAAGCGGCGAAGTAGACCGAACGGTGCAGTTTTTTCTGAGATGAGGTCTACGCACATGCCGGCGCTTAGGAGTCTTTCCACGGTGGATAGGGCGGCAGGACCTTTTCCAATGATGGCGACACGCTGCATAAAAGTTCCTCCTCGGGCAAGTCTGGTCGGCCCGCAATAGACTACATTGTCTATAAAGTTAGGTCGGCTTGGTCTAGAAATAAAACATTTTATTCTCCCTTTCTGCCAAGCTCAGCGCCGTTTCCAGAAAAACGTGCTGCGTGAGCTACCGGGGTTGCCTAGTGTGTGAGCTCATGAACCCAACGACGAACCTGCTGGATGGTGGACACTCCTTCCGCGATCCCCATATCTCGCCCGAAGGCACGCGCGATACCGCGCCGCTTTCCACCGAGGTGGCCGCGCGCAATGAACAGCTAGTGGACACGTGGGCGGACAAGCTCTACGCCGAATCCGCAGACAACATCACCGAGTGGGCCGCCGAGCATGCCCCTGGCCAGCTTGCCGTCACCATGTCCATGGAAAATACCGTGCTGGCAGAGCTCTCCCATCGCGCCGGGCTCGCTGCTGACCTGCTTTTTATCGATACCGGCTGGCACTTCCCGGAGACCCTCCAGGTGGCCGAAGAGGTGGACAAGCGATACCCGGATCTCCCCCTAGTCCGCGTGCTGCCGCTGCTTAGCCCGGAAGAACAAGACGAGGTGTACGGCCCTCGCCTGTACGCGCGCGATACCGCCGCCTATAACCGCATGCGCAAGGTCGAGCCACTGAACATGGCCATGGATCCTTATGCAGGGTGGGTCACGGGCCTGCGCCGGGCCGATTCTGAGCACCGCGCCCACGCCCCAGCGCTCAGCCTGGACCGCACCGGGCGGTTAAAGATTTCGCCGATCATTACCTGGGACTTGGACGATACCGATAAATACATCGCAGATAATGACCTCATCATCCACCCGCTGACCCTGCAGGGATACCGGTCCATCGGCGATGCGCCGTTGACCTTCCCAGTCGGCGACGGTGAGGACGCCCGCTCCGGGCGAGTATTTGCAGATGGCAAGACAGAATGCGGGTTACACGAATAATGAGCACACTTTCCCCACACCTACAAGATTTAGAAAATGAATCCATCCACATCCTGCGCGAGGTGGCCGGGCAATTCGACAAGGTAGGCATCCTCTTTTCCGGTGGCAAGGACTCCGTCGTCGTCTTCGAGCTAGCCCGCCGCGCCTTCGCCCCGGCCACGGTGCCTTTTGAATTGCTCCACGTGGATACCGGCCATAACTTTCCCGAGGTCATCAAATTCCGCGATGACCTGGTCGCGGAATCCGGTGCCCGCCTCCACGTCGCTCACGTCCAAGACTGGATCGATAGCGGCGAGCTGCAGGAACGGCCCGATGGAACGCGCAACCCGCTGCAGTCGGTGCCGCTGGTAGAGACCATCGCCAAGCGCGAGTACGACGCCGTGCTGGGCGGGGCCCGCCGCGATGAGGAACGCGCCCGAGCCAAGGAACGCATCTTTTCCATCCGCGACTCCTTTGGCGGGTGGGACCCTCGCCGCCAGCGCCCCGAGCTATGGGATCTATACAACGGCGGCAAGATGGCCGGCGAAAACGTCCGCGTCTTTCCCATCTCCAACTGGACCGAATCCGATATTTGGGAATACATCGGCGCGCGCGATTTAAAGCTGCCTCCCATTTATTATTCCCACCAGCGCGAGGTATTCAAGCGCAATGGCATGTGGCTAGCGCCTGGTGAATGGGGCGGCCCCGCAGAGGGGGAGGAGCTGGAAACCCGCACCGTGCGCTACCGCACTGTGGGCGATATGTCCTGTACCGGCGCCGTGGAATCTACCGCATCGACCCCGGACGAGGTGCTCGCGGAGATCTCCATTTCCACCCTTTCCGAGCGCGGCGCCACCCGCGCCGATGACAAACTTTCCGAGTCCGCCATGGAGGACCGCAAGAAGGAAGGCTACTTCTGATGACCACGACCCTCGCGCCGAATGTCGGCGCCCTCAAACAGCGCGATACCCTGCGCTTATGCACCGCCGGCTCCGTTGATGACGGCAAATCCACCTTCGTCGGCCGCCTGCTCTATGACACCAAGTCCGTGCTCGCGGACCAGGTCGAGTCCATGGAGCGTTCCTCCTCCGATCGCGGCTTCGACGGCATGGACCTATCCCTGCTTGTCGATGGCCTGCGTGCCGAGCGCGAGCAAGGTATTACCATCGACGTGGCCTACCGCTACTTCGCCACCGATAAGCGCACCTTCATCCTCGCCGATACCCCCGGCCACGTGCAGTACACCCGCAATACGGTCACCGGCATGTCCACCTCGCAGGTGGTGGTGCTGCTTATCGATGCCCGGCACGGCGTCGTCGAACAAACCCGCCGCCACCTCAACGTGGCCGCGCTCTTGGGCGTGCGCCACGTCGTCCTCGCGGTCAACAAGATCGACCTCGTGGACTACGACGAGCAGGTCTTCCGCGATATCGAAGCCGAATTCCATAAGATTGCGCAGCGCCTGGACATTACCGATACCACCGTCGTGCCCATTTCCGCGCTCAAGGGCGATAACGTGGTCGAGCGCTCTACCACCATGGACTGGTACACCGGCCCCACCGTCCTTGAGGTGCTCGAGACCATCCCCGTCGCCACCGGCCGCGCCGATGAGCTGGACTTTCGCTTTCCCATCCAGTACGTCATTCGCGAGCACGCTACCGATTACCGCGGCTACGCCGGCCGCGTGAAGGCTGGGTCCATCTCCGTGGGCGATACGGTGCACCTGCCCGAAGGCCGCACCAGCACCGTCACCCAGATCGACACTGCCGATGGCCCCGCCGACACCGCCGCTACCGGTGACTCCGTCACGCTCCTGCTTGCCGACGATGTCGATCTCGCCCGCGGCGATCTCCTCGCCGGACCCCAACGCCCCGCGGCCACCCGCGAATTCGACGCCATCGTTGTGGGCCTGACCGAAAAGGACATTAAGCCCGGCCAGATGCTTAAGCTGCGCTACGGCTCTTCCCTGATTAAGGCCCGCGTCTCCGCCGTCACCCGCACCCTGGATCTCGATGGCGTTTCCGATGTGGAAGATCCCGAGTCCGTCGCCATGAACGATATCGCCCACACCACCATCCAGACCCAGGCCGAACTGCCCGTGGAGGACTACGCCGCCCGCGGCGCCGTGGGAAACTTCCTGCTCATTGATCAATCCTCCGGCAATACCCTGGCCGCCGGCTTCGTAGGTCACCGTTTGCGCTAAGGCTCGTGTACCAAGCGCACAAACGTCTACAGCAACCGCGATTCGCTCGATGCTAGGGTGATTCCGAGAAGAACGCGGTAGCTGTAGACATTTGTAGTGCGCACTTCATGAAGGCATCGCCGAAAAGGCAGAAGCCCCTTTTAACAGGGATCGCTGAAGTCTGCGTTGTTATTTAGGGATCGGGCGTTGCCGCCGTACGTCGCCTTGAGCTCGCAGACTTTGTCCACGCTGTGGCCGGCGTCGAAGTAGATCGCATATGCTGTGCCGCCGTCGACTTGGCCGCGGAGAGAACTACAGGCATTACCGGAAAGAATCTTAGAACCCGGGTATTTGTTTTGTACGCGTTGCGTCTCTGCTGACGGATCTTCGCCCAACGGAATGATGGCAGACTCGACGATCATGATGTAGCGGCCATCGCATTGATCATTCCCAGTGGATTGATCGGAGCGGATCTGAGTTTCCGTTGTCGTCTTTGTCGCAGGTCCAGGTTTCTCTGCCGCCGCGTCCTCATCCTCGTTTTCTTCTTGAGACGTGGTGACAGGGACAAAGGCGTCGAGGTCAGTGGAATCAGCCGAATCGCTGTTATTCGTGAGCGCCCACGTGACACCGGCAGTGATTGCGATGATGGCAATGATGGCGAGGACGATCATCGCCAAGCGTGCGGCCTTGCCACTTTTCCCAGCATTACCTGTCGAATCTCCGGTGGGGGAAGAGGAATTCCACGATTGGTGCTGAGAGGGATCCGGCTGACTCAAAGAATTATTAGCCAACGAAGGAGCTCCTTTGCATGCTTTGGTTGGAGGATGAAGTAGAAAACTTGATGAGAATTAATTAAGTCGCGCCATACTATATCCATCTGCTGTGCATGAATTCATCTTGGTCGAAGAGGTGCAGCGCGATTTTCAGTGCCTTAGGGCCAACTAAGAAGTTGGACTTTTGTACGGTGGGTGTGTCCTAGTAACTAGGCAGGTTGTCACTAGCATGGCTCGATTTTCTCGATAAGATCTTCTGGCACATTTTCTTCCTCCAAAGTGCTGCGGGTATAGCATGCAATTTCCGCTGGATGGATCATGCCATCCGGGCGCAGCCTATCCCAGCCGTTGCCACTCCACTGGAAGAGCGAGAAATGCGAGGTGCCAGATTCGGCCACATAAAGCCAGCTGTCATCGCAATGTAACTGGATGGGCCGATGGAGTTGGCCAATTGCTTCCCCGTAGTAACTGCCACATTTTTCTTCCGTGGATATGTTCTTTTCTTTCGATTCTTCCTTCGTGGAAGCCCCCTCTTCCTGCTTTTGAGGCGCTGGGTCGTCCGCGGTGGCGGTGGATTCATCTTCCTCCGGACCGGGCGCATTCTTAGCGGAAGATTCTTGTAAATCAGAAAATGCAGGCTCCGCAGCCTCATTGGTAGAGCTTGCCGGTCTATTAAAGGAAAAGGTCACTCCCGCCACCAAGGCAATAACAGCGATGATAGCGATGGTGATCATCACGATTCGCTTGCCTTTACTTTTTTCGGTGCCTTCCTGGGCCTTGGCGCGCGGCCCAGCGTCCGGCGACGAGCCTGCTTTTGCGGCGGGGGATGATTCTGGTTCCTGCGAAGGGTTGTTCTTGCTCACGAGAGGTTCCTTAGACTAAAGCGCAGCTTCAAGCTAGAGATATGAATGGGTGTACGGAAAAGACTGTCCTTAAACCATAGCTGGGACATTGGGGGCTTGTCGCTCGAATTCTAGAACTCGGGCGCAGCCGAAAACAGTGCTGCCAACGGTGCGGAAGGAAAAGCATCTGTGCAGGCGAGTCCATCGACCACGTGGGGTGCAGGTATTGTCGCAGGCATGGAAAATTTATCTGGACGAACACTATTCGTCGCCGCTGTGGACGCCGAAGCTGCGCACATTCCAGACGGTGAAGCGCTGCTCATTACAGGTATCGGCACGGTTCCAGCCGCGATTTCCCTGACCGAGGTACTGGCAGAGGCCCGCGCTAACGATGCATTGCCCGAGCGCGTGGTCAATATCGGTACAGCAGGCGCGCTTGTCGATGGCATGGATGGCGTCTTCGAGATCAATAAAGTAACCAAACACGATTTCAAGCTAGAAGTGCTTACCGATATCAGCCGTTACCTCCTGCCAGAATTCATTGAGCTGGAGACCTCCGGCGAGCTTCCGGCACGCGGGCTGGCCACCGGTGACATGTTTGTCTCTACTACCGCAATGCGCAATGAGCTGGTGAAAAAATCCCAGCTGTGCGATATGGAGGGCTATTCTATTGCCGCTACCTGCCAGCGCTTTGGTGTGCCTTGCACGCTATTGAAGCAGGTCTCTGATTCCGCTAATGAGGAATCGATGGGCACCTGGGCTGGCGTCTTGGACCGCAGCGCCCGCCAGTTGGCCGCCGCCGCAGCCGATTTAGGCTTCTTGCGCTAAAAGGTACCACCATTGCCTTCCTCGCCGTTTCGCACGGCGGAGGAAGGGCGGGGGAAGGGCGGATTCTTTAAGTCAGCGGGCTCATGGCTGCGAAAAGCTGTTTTACCTTTTTGCGAGGAGACTCTTCGAGGGGGCTCTCGCTGTCGCCTTCTTCGCCGGTGCGCTTGGTCTCAGGGTCTGTATTGTCCGCGTCCTCAGCTTCGTCGTCTTTGGACGTGGACTTGGAACCGGTGACGATGTCAATGTCATCGGGGGAGACCTCACCGGCGCGCAGGGCGGCCATCTCTGCGTGGTAGCGCAGGACAACGGTAATGGTGGCGGCGACTGGCACGGCGAGGAAAGCACCGACGATGCCGGCCAGGGTGGAGCCCACGGTGATGGAGAGCAAGACGATGGCCGCGTGCAGGCCCATGGCCTTGGATTGCAGGATGGGCTGGAGGACGTTGCTTTCTACCTGCTGGACAATGATGATGAGCGCCAGTGCGAGCAGCGCATTGGTCAGGCCGTTGGATACCAAGGCGATAATGACGGCTAAGGCGCCAGCGGTGACGGCACCGATGATGGGGATAAAGCCCGCGAAGAAGGTGATGACGGCGATGGCCAGTGCCAGTGGGACCTGGAGAACCCAGAGGCCGAGGCCGATAAAGACGGCATCGACAAGCGCGACTAGGGCTTGGGCCTGAATGAAGCCAGACAGCGTCTTCCACACGCGGGAGGTAAGTTCCGTGATGTGCCAGGCGGCGGAGTTACCGGTGTATTTGCGCAACCAGGGCAGGAACCTATCGCCGTCTTTAATGATGAAGAAGGTGATAAAGAGCATGATGACGGTGGCTACCGCAATGGAGCTGGCCATGGAGAAACCGGAAAGCACGCCGGTGGCGATGGTGGAGGCCTGGCCCTTGGCAAAGGACACGATGTCCTCGAGGACCGATTGCAGTTGGTCCACCTCAATATCCAGCGGGGAATCATTGACCATCTTGGTCAGCTGCATAATGCCGGCTTCGGCCTCATTAATAAGCACCTTGGACTGTGCGGTGACCATGGGCGCCATGGCAGCAAAGATGCCACCGAAAATAACCACCAAGCCCAAAAGCGTCGTGACCGCTGCCAGCGTGCGGGGAAAGCCCTTGGAGCGCAGCCAGGCGCTGACCGGATAAAGCACCGTCGAGACCAAGATGGCGAGGATAACCGGCAGCAGGCCCACCCAAATAAAGCGCAGCAGGAAACCCGCTAGCCCCAATCCTGCGACGATGAGGATAAAGCACACCGAAATCTTGGCCATGCTGCGGAAGTCCTTGGCCAGCACGGCGGACTTATTATCGCGATTGGCGGGATCGGCGGTGGCTACCTCCGCGCCTAACTGGGACTCATCGGGGGAGACTAGCGGCGCGGCATAGGGGTTCTTCGCATCGGCTTTGCGGTTGACGGAGTTTTGCTCGAGCGCCGACGGGTACTGCGCGCGCTGCGCCGCGTCCTGGCCCGGGTGCTGCCCGGCACCGTTAGGGGAGTGGTTATCTGGCGTAGTCATTCATCTACTATGCCACACCAAACCACCTAGAGATAGCGCCGGAAAAGCAGAGTAAAGGGCAGCGCCCCACCCAACTCCCAGCAGAAAGGGGAGAAGGTGGGGCGCTTAGTCCCTCGGTGCCGTAACGGGCGGCAAGCGGCGTATTAGTCGCGCAGGTTGCCCACGTTGCGGATGATGCCGAAGCGGTGCATGGTCACGGAGACTGCCTGCTCGAGGAGGTAAGGCATGAGCTCACGGCGGCCATCGGCAAGCACGGGCTGGTCCAGCACCACGGAGTTGGAACGCACCGCTGCCTCGTAGACGGAATCCGGCACGGTGCCCAGGGCACGCACGCGGGAGGACTCGTCATTGGCCACGGCGGCGGCGAAGGAACCATCAGAAATGGACTTCACATCGAAGCCGAGCTCCTGCAGCTGGGCGGCAACCTCTGGGGCAGCGGAGATTTCCGTCTCGGTGCCGGTGATGCCGGAGGCAAGTACCTGGCGGGCGACATCGCGCAGCTTGTAGTCCTCGCCCACGCGGATGCGCAGCTTGGTGAGCAGCGGGCGGTAGCGGAAGCGGTTGGCCTCAGAAACCAGCGCGGTGCGGTCGTGGGTGCGGCCGAATTCCTCGAGCCATGCAATCCGGTCCAGCTCGGCGGAGCGCCAGAGCCATTCCAGATCGTCCTTGCTGAGCTCATCAGAAAGCTCATCGCGCAGGCGCTGCAGAATCTTTACGCTGGCTGGGGCGATATCCACGTCGCGCGGCTTGAGCTCGCCATCGGTCCAAGTACCCATTTGGGCCACATAGTTCGGGCCGCCGGCCTTCGCACCTGGGCCCATGACGGACTTCTTCCAGCCGCCGAAGGACTGGCGCTGGACAATCGCGCCGGTAATGCCGCGGTTGACGTAGGCGTTGCCCACCTCAACGTTGTCGATCCAGTACTCGATTTCCTTGTCATCCAGGGAGTGGATGCCGCCGGTCAGGCCATAGCCGGTGCTGTTTTGCCAAGCGATGGCCTCTTCCAAGGTATCGGCGTACATGATGCCGAGGATGGGGCCGAAGCACTCATTCTTGTGGTACCAGGAGCCCGGCTGGACATTATCGCGAATGCCCGGGGACCACAGGGTGCCTTCTTCGTTGAGCTTTTCCGGCTTCAGCAGCCACTTCTCGCCCGGCTCCAGCTGGGTCAGGCCGCGCAGCAGCTTCTCGCTCGGCTTTTCCGCCAGGCCATTCATCGTGGTGGTGATGTCATAGCCCGGGCCAGGCTTCAGGGTCTTGACGGAATCCAGGAGCTGCTCGCGCAGACGCTTGGACTTGCCCGCAGCGCCGACGAAAATCACCAGCGAGGCGGCCGAACACTTCTGGCCGGAGTGGCCGAAGGCGGAGTTGTACAGGTCCTGGATGGCCAGGTCCGGGTCGGCGGCTGGGGTGATGACCAGCGCGTTCTTACCGGAGGTCTCTGCCATCAGGTTCATCTTGGGCTTCCAGGAGCGGAAGAGCGCGCCGGTATCGGACGCACCGGTCAAAATGATGTTGTCCACGTCATCGTGGGAGAGCAGGGCCTTGCCGGCATCGCCTTCATCAGTAAGCACCAGCTGCACCAGATCCGGGTCCAGGCCTTCTGCTTCGAGTGCGGTGCGGAAGGCCTCAACCACCATCTTGCCGCAGTGGACCACCTGGGGAGCAGGCTTGACGATGACCGCCGAGCCCGCCGCCAAGGAGGCCGCAATGCCGCCGGTAGGAATGGCGATGGGGAAGTTCCACGGTGGGGTCACCACGGTGACGGTGTGCGGGTGGAACTCGGAGTGTGCCTCTTCCAAGAAGCGGGCGGACTGGCCGTAGTAGGTGCAGAAGTCAATGGCTTCCGAGACCTCCGGGTCGGTCTGGGTGACCGTCTTATTTGCCTCGTAGGCTGCCACTGAGATGAAGTCCCCGCGCTTGGCTGCCAGCTGATCCGCGACGGCGTCCAGGGCTGCGGCGCGCTCTGCGGCGGGGCGCTTGCCCCATTCGGTGCCCAATTCCTTGGCGCGGGCGACGTAGCTTTCAACAGCCGATGGGTCGGTGACCTCTTGGACGCCGTGCTCACCGGGGTCATTTGCAAGCGCACGCTTGGCCCAGGTGCGGTTCGGGGTAATTGCCGGGTCCGTATCAGGCTCGTTCCTGAAGCGCCCGGAATCCGGTGCCTGGCGCCCGGAATCCTCGAGGCGGTTCTGGGTGCGGCGCGATCCAGCGAAGGTATCCCAGCGCTTGGCAACTGCCTTGCGGAAGGTCTCTTCCTGGCTTGCCAGTGGCTCCTCGCCCGGGGCGAAGAGGGCGTAAAGGAAGTTCTGCGGCGCGGAGTTTTCCTCCAAGCGGCGCACCAGGTAGGATACGGCGACGTCGAAATCATCCGCGTGCACCACGGGGGTGTAGAGGATCTGGCGGCCCTCGTAGACCTTGCGCACCGCTGCCTGCTGTGCCGGGGACATGCCCTGCAGCATCTCAGAATCCAGCATGTGCAGCACGCCGCGCTTTACGCCCAGCTCGTAGGCCATGGCGGCGGTGTACAGGTTGTGGCTGGCCACGCCGATGCGGATGCAGTCCGCGAATTCCTCCTGCAGGATGTAATCCAGCAGGCGGTAGTAGTTAGCGTCTACGTCCAGCTTGTTGGTGTAGGTAGCCAACGGCCAGTCGTGGACCTCGCTTTCTGCGGTCTCCATAGATAGATTGGCGCCCTTTACAATGCGCACCTTGACCTTGGCGCCGCCCTCTGCCACGCGCTGCTTGGCAAATTCCGCGATGTCCTGGAGGGCATCGAAGGTATCGGGCAGGTAAGCCTGCAATACGATGCCGGATTCCAGGTTCTTGAACTCCGGCTCGCTCAAAAGACTCTTGAAAAGGCGCAGCGTCAGGTGGAGGTCGTGGTATTCCTCCATGTCCATGTTGATAAAGACCTGTGGGTTGCGGCGTGCGGCCTCCTGGTAGAGCGGGCGCAGGCGGTCCTTCAATCGCTCTACGGAACTGCCGATGTCCCAGTTGTTCAGCTGCGCCACCATCGAGGACGCCTTGACGGATACGTAGGTCACGCGCGGGTTTTTGATGAGGTCCAGCGTGCGGCGCGCGCGGGACTGTGCTTCCTCTTCACCAAGGACGGCCTCACCCAGGAGGTTGAGGTTCAATTGTTCGCCGGAAGCGGCGGCCTTTTCCAGGGTGTCATTGAGTGCATCCGATTCCGCGTCCAGCACCAAGTGGCCAACCATCTTGCGCATGTACAGGCGCGCTACCGGCATAACCAGGTTAGGCAGGATCGGGCCGAAGAAACCGCCGGCACCGACGAGCGCGCCATTGATGCTGCCCAAGAAGGAAGGATCGTACTGGGAAGAAATGTCCTTCAGCGCCTTGGCTGCAACCTTGTCATCCTTTGGGCGCATGACGCGGTCAACGAAGTCCATGGTGAACTTCACGCCATTGTCATCGCGCAACAGCTCCGCGAGCTGCTCGGTGGCCTTGTCCTTTTCATCCGCGGTCGAATCGAGCCAGCCTTGTGCGCGCTTAATGGCGGCAGGCAGTACGGCCTCAACATCATCAGATAGTGGCGTGCGGGTGTATGCGGGAGAAGTCATGTGAAATTCAACCTCTTTTTCGAAACGTGTACTTCCAGGTTGGTGGCCAACCCACACCGCGGTGTGGCCTTTGTTCTGTGACTTTTAGCGCCGGGGGCAGAAAGTGGCTGGTAAGTCTATGAAAGTTAGAAAGCATGCGGCGATTAGGTCTCCGCATACCTGGCAATGAGTGGAACACGCGGGTTGCGCGCGCCGCTGCTCGGTGGTTTAAACCAAGCGAATCAGCAAGCCATAGTGCTACCGGTAGTGAGGACCGGGGGCCTGTCGCTATGGCGGCGGACGCGTGCCAAGTTGGTGTTCAACACTCACCTGCTTTCTACACTATGGCGATGTGGAGCTAGGGGGGAGGCAGGAATGAAAGCCCAGTAGTGGTTTCCTATACCGGTCCTAGCAAGGGCATCACCGGCCGAATGACGCCGAATGATGCGCGGGAAATGCTATGTAGTTGTGTGTGAAATCAATTATAGGGTTGTCGATATAGTGATGCTAGTCTCGGTAGCAAAATCGGCAGTGGGGGTATAAAGGTAAAAAAGAAAACCCCAGCATGTGGGGTTTTAAGGGGGGTGGGGCCACGATTAGGGGTGAGAGCCATTCACGCCTATACAGCTATTTGCCGTACCCCGCTTTTAGTGCCTTGACCGCTAGTTCGAGACGAGACTTGGCGTGAAATTCGGTTAACAGGCTAGAAACATATTTCTTTACCGTTCCCGGAGCATAGTGAGTGCTTTTTGCGATCTCTTCGTTGGATTTTCCCTCGCATACTAAATCGAGAATCTGAGCTTGAGCAGGCGAAATATGGTGCTCAGAGGCGGAAACCGCAGACGTAGATTGAGTATCGTTTTCGCTCCAGCCAGGCATTTGTTGGAATAAGCGCGTTAAAGGTTGGGGAGCCACGACCGTGCCGCCGCGGACGGCCTCGCGCACCGTGTCCAAAATATAGGCCGGCTTCGAGCTTTTTAGGATATAGGCTGCCGCCTTATTGGACAGGACTTCCCTTAGGGTGTCGTCATTATCCATTGCGGTCATAGCAATGAATACCGGTGGATTAGGCAGCTCATTAAGCTCGCGCAGCAATGCTGTGCCGTCCATCTCCGGCATATGAATATCCGCGATGACGGCATCGACATCGTGTTGTTCTAGCTGCTGTAATGCGGCTTTCCCATTTTCTGCGACGGCGCTGATTTCCATATCTTCGGCCGCAGCGAAATAGTGGCCGAGTGCCTCGATGACTAGTGGATCATCATCGACTAGGAGCAGCGAAGTTTTTACTTGAAGCACCATGGGGCTGGGCAGCCGAAGACGAGCTCTGCCGAGGACTCGTACTTATTGTTTTGCGGAAGATCGCCGGGGGTGAGGTCTGCGCCAAAGAGAGAGGCGGACAGCATGAGGGGCGCGAGAAAGCTAGCGAGGGCAGCCTGCATTGCACGACTCCTTTATATAAAAACCGGATTTATAAGAAACATACGTAAGTGTAGTAAAGGAATGGTGGCGCTGCCAGCGAAGGTGGCTGAACTAACGTTCTTCATGCGCAGACGGGGGCAGCGCGAGCGTGAGCTCCCAGTATTCATCGACACGACCTGCCTCCAGCCGAGCATCGATAGTTGCCGCAAGGCGCGTCATCGAATTAATTCCTATGCCGGAGGAAGTCTCCGGCGTGGTGCTCGTTGGCTTGGCAATAGGGTTGCGGATAGTAAGAATCGTCCATCCCAAATGTGGTTGGGCCGATACGGTAATTTCCGCCCCAGGTGGCGAGTACTTGACGGCGTTGAGGCAAGCCTCCCTGGTGATGGCTACGACCGAGTCAAGAACAGAAGGAGAAAACTGGGGGCAAAAATCTTCTCCGCTTACCTTAATGATTGGCGTGCGGTTGAGCTTTGATAGCTGTTCTTCTTCCCAGGCCAGTACCTGTGCAAGGCTTGTAGGGCGTGGTGCTTGATTAAAACTGAATTCGTCGTTGATGCCGTCAATATTGGAACGCAAGACTTTGGTTAAAGTGCGTATTTCAGACATCGACGAGCGCATTGCATCGCTTAATTCATCGAGGCGGCGGCTGAGCCCCGGTGTGCTGGCATATTCCAAGCTGAGCGCTTCTAGCTGCATGGTATTGACGGTAAGGCTGGAAATTACTGAGTTATGCAGGGTTTCAGCTAGGTCGGACTGTCGGCGCTTGACATCGTTATTCCACTCCACCATGGCGGTTTTATAGCGCCGTGCGGAATGGGCGAGTGAGCTGCCGATGAAGGTGCTAATGACCAAGAAAATTCCCCAGACCAGTGCCGGTGTTGGATTGAGGACTGGCCGCAACGTACTAGGATCTACCAGTCCTACCAGCCAAAACACTACGCAGAGAAGAATCGACTGCCACTTGGTGCTGCGAAAAGCGAATACGGCAAGGAATACCGGGGCTAAGAAAACGGAACTGGCGTAGGGGATACCCACGGTAAGGATGGCAATAATCCAAATTGCCAGAAACCCCACTGCCATCGTCTTCGGGTATCGATAGGCAGATGTAGTGATGGCCGTCAAAATTAACCCGACGATTGCCGCTGAAAGTTGGTGTTTAGTTGGGGTGAGAAATGCGGCGAAAAGGGTAAGGGCCAAGCAAATGATGGCGATCAGCGCTGCGGTGCGCTGTAGGGTCATCGCCGCCCGAAGGCGGTGGCGAAATGGAAGTGGCGGGGTGAAAGTCACGGTGGAATGCGCCTCTTTGGGGCTCAGGCTGAATAGTTGTGAAAAAGCTTGTGGCGTCTCGCACCTAGCTTAAGGCCTGGAAGCGTGAAACCAGCAAATGAAAACAACTAAACCCCGCACCTTCCGGTGCGAGGTTTAAAACCTGCGTGGAAAAGTGCGGGGGTTTAGTCGGTCTTCATGAAGGAGTGTAAACGCGAAGGTTTACTTAAGCGTTAGCTGCGGTTTCGGTAGCAGCGTCAGCGTTGTCCTTGGAGGACAGGCCCTCGATTACGGAGGACAGGTCCACGGAGTCGGAGTTGGACTCGGAGGACAGCTCAGCAGCGCCCTTGATGGCCTTGAAGATTGCCTCGAAATCGAGGGAGGAGCTGAGGTTTACGAGGGTGTCGAGCATGGACGTTTCCTTTCGAATTGGCGGAGTGAAACTACAAATCAATCTCTCTCTGGGTAGCAACCAGTGGCTGCTGTGGTTTCCAGTATGTGCGAGTTAAATACGCCTGCCAAGCCTCTTTTGGATCCTTTGTGAGGTAACTTTTGGCCACCTTTTTACGGCCCTTTGGGGAGCTTTTGGGTGTGGAAGAGTTTGTTTTAAAAGGTAGTTCACTCCTGTTTGAAGCAGTAGGAGGGAGTGGAGTTTGAGGCTAAGAGCTGGGAAAATGGAACAATTTTTGAGGAGGGTTGAGCCGGCGGGAATAAGATTTGAGTGTGGGAGGTTATAAAGATTGAGTGACACAGGCTCAAGAATTTATGAACGAGTTTGCAACTTCTGTTAGAGTAGCGCTCGGACGCAACGAGAAGTTGAGTCACTCACAATCAACTTTATTAACTGCACTCGATAAAAAGGAGAATGAATCATGGGACGCGCAGTAGGTATTGACCTTGGTACGACGAACTCCGTCGTTTCCGTACTGGAAGGTGGCGAGTCCACCGTTATCGCTAACTCCGAAGGCTCCCGCACCACGCCTTCCGTTGTAGCGTTTGCTAAGAACGGCGAAATCCTGGTTGGTCAGTCCGCCAAGAACCAGGCCGTGACCAACGTGGACCGCACCATCCGCTCCGTCAAGCGCCACATTGGTACTGACTGGACCGTCAACATTGATGACAAGGACTACACCTCCCAGGAGATTTCCGCTCGCACGCTGATGAAGCTGAAGCGCGATGCAGAGTCCTACTTGGGAGAGGATGTTACGGACGCCGTTATTACCGTCCCTGCATACTTCGAGGACGCACAGCGCCAGGCCACCAAGGAAGCCGGCCAGATTGCCGGCCTGAACGTCCTGCGCATCGTCAACGAGCCCACCGCGGCTGCACTTGCATACGGCCTGGAAAAGGGCGAGCAAGAGCAGACCATCCTGGTCTTTGACCTGGGTGGCGGCACCTTCGACGTGTCCCTGCTGGAAATCGGCGATGGCGTCGTTGAGGTTATGGCTACTGCAGGTGACAACACCTTGGGTGGCGATGACTGGGACCAGCGCATCGTTGACTGGCTGGTGGACCGCTTCAAGAGCTCCCAGGGCGTTGACCTGACCAAGGATAAGCGCGCCGTGCAGCGTCTGCGCGAGGCTGCAGAGAAGGCCAAGATTGAGCTGTCCTCCTCCCAGCAGGCCAACATCAACCTGCCTTACATCACCGTTGACTCCGACAAGAACCCACTGTTCTTGGACGAGACCCTGACCCGTACCGAGTTCCAGAAGATCACCCAGGATCTGCTGGACCGCACCAAGGCTCCATTCAACCAGGTCATCAAGGATGCTGACCTTTCCGTCGGCGATATCGACCACGTTGTGCTGGTCGGCGGTTCCACCCGTATGCCGGCCGTATCTGACCTGGTCAAGGAGCTGACCAGCAAGGAACCGAACAAGGGCGTTAACCCGGACGAGGTCGTTGCAGTAGGTGCTGCCCTCCAGGCAGGCGTGCTGCGCGGCGAGGTTAAGGACGTGCTGCTTCTCGATGTCACCCCGCTTTCCCTCGGCATTGAGACCAAGGGCGGCGTGATGACCAAGCTTATCGAGCGCAACACCACCATCCCGACCAAGAAGTCCGAGACCTTCACCACCGCAGAAGACAACCAGCCTTCCGTGCAGATTCAGGTCTTCCAGGGCGAGCGCGAGATGGCTACCGCCAACAAACTGCTGGGTTCCTTCGAGCTCGGCGGCATCGCACCGGCACCTCGCGGCGTGCCCCAGATTGAGGTCACCTTCGATATCGACGCCAACGGCATCGTCCACGTGACCGCCAAGGACAAGGGCACCGGCAAGGAAAACACCATCAAGATCCAGGAAGGCTCCGGCCTTTCGCAGGAAGATATCGACCGCATGGTTAAGGACGCCGAGCAGCACGCTGAGGAAGACAAGAAGCGTCGCGAGGAGCAGGAGCTGCGCAATAACGCAGAGTCCACCTCCTACCAGACCCGCAAGTTCTTGGAGGATAACGAGGACAAGGTCTCTGAGGACACCAAGACCAAGGTCACCGAGGCTGCTGACGCCGTGGACGAGGCACTGAAGGGCGATGATCTCGATGCCATCAAGTCCGCAGTAGAGAAGCTGTCCACCGAATCCCAGGAGATGGGCAAGCAGATCTACGAGGCACAGGCTGCAGAGGGCGGCGCCGAGGGTGCTGGCGATGCCGGCGCCGCACAGGGCGACCCAAACGTGGTCGACGCTGAAGTTGTGGACGAAGACGAGAACTCCGACGACAACAAGGACGGCGACAAGTAATGACTCAGGACAGCGGAATGCCGCAAAACCCAGGCGACCCGGAAAACACGGATCCGGAGGCTACCTCGGCTGACCGCGCTGAGGCTGCCGCCGAAAAGGCCGAGGAAGCACAGGCTGCCAACGACGCACAGGCTGATGCCTCCGAAGAAGCCAAATTGGATCCCACCCTTGATGCTGACCTCGAAGACGCGCTGGCTGATGTCAACGCCGATGAGGTCGAGGCCGAGGAGGAGGGCGATGAGCTCACCTCCACCGGCGCTGCCACCAATGATGTGGAGGCGCAGTTGGCAGAACGCACGGAAGACCTGCAGCGTCTGAATGCGGAATACACCAACTACCGCCGCCGCACCGAGCGTGACCGCCAATCCGTTATCGAAACCGCGAAGGCAAAGGTCATTAGTGACTTGCTGCCGGTGCTCGATGACCTCGATTTGGCCAAGCAGCACGGTGACCTGGAGGGCCCGCTCAAGGCGGTTGCGGATAAGCTCCGCAACCGCCTTGAGCAGCACAACCTCACCGCCTTTGGTGAAGAGGGCGAACCCTTCGACCCAGAGATGCACGAGGCCGTGCAGGATTTGTCCTCCGGCGATGAGCAGGTGCTCGGCACCGTGCTGCGCCAGGGCTACCGCGTAGGCGAGAGGCTGGTGCGCAACGCGCTGGTCATCATCGCGGACCCCGGTGAGGATTCCGGCAGTTCGGAAGGCACCGAACAAGCCGATTAATCCGGGAAAAGGGCGCCTTGGGAACTGACTGATTCAACTTCCCCCGGCGCCCTTTTTTACTAATTACAACCGATTCTTCTTGAAAGGAGGAGATGCCCAGTGAGCGCTAAACCCGAATGGGCAGACAAAGATTATTATGCGGATCTGGGGGTCTCCTCGTCCGCAGACCAAAGCGAGATCAAGCGCGCGTACCGCAAGCTTGCCCGCGAAAACCACCCCGATACCCACCCCGATGACCCCGCGGCAGCGGACCGGTTCAAGCGGGTTGCGGAAGCATACGATGTGCTTTCCGATGCCTCCGAACGCAAAGAATACGACCAGTTCAAGGCCATGCTGCGCAATGGCGGTGGCTTCGGACGGAACGGAGGCGCCGGCTTTCCCGGCGGGTTTCGATCCACGAACATGGGTGGACAAGGTGCGCAAGACTTCGACCTCTCGGACCTCTTCGGAGGTGCCACTGGAGGATCGTCTCAAGGCGGCGGTTTTGGGGATATCTTCGGTAGCGTTTTCAACCGCAGCGGTAGTGCTGGCCACTCAGCTAAACCGTCGCGGGGGGCCGACGTCGAAACGGAAATAACCCTCGATTTCCGCGAGGCCGCCAAGGGGACCACCATCCCGCTGGCCTTAAGCGGTAACGCGCCGTGCACCACGTGCCATGGCTCGGGTTCTTCCTCCGGCAAGACCTCAACGTGCGGGACCTGCAATGGCTCCGGATACACCTCGGAAAACCGCGGTGCCTTCGGCTTCTCCGCGCCGTGCAAGGATTGCGATGGCACGGGCCGCCGCATCACAGATCCGTGCCCAGACTGCAACGGCACCGGAACGGTGCACCGCACCCGGAACATCACGGTCCGCATCCCCGCCGGCGTCATCGACGGCCAAAAGGTCCGTATCGCCGGCCAAGGCGAGGCAGGCCCGAATGGCACCCCGGCCGGTGACCTCTTCGTTGCGGTCACCGTCAGGCCTGACAAGGTCTTTACCCGCGACGGCGACGATATCCACATCACCGTCCCCGTCTCGTTTGCCGAGCTCGCCCTTGGTGACACCATCACGGTTCCTACCTTGGATAGCCCGGTCCGCGTGAAGATCCCGGCTGGCACCCCGGATGGCCGCACCCTGCGCGTGCGTGGGCGCGGCATTGCCAAGCGCGCCGGCAAGGCTGGCGACCTCTTGGTGAGCGTGCAGGTCACCGTGCCTTCCAAGCTCGATGCCGCGGCCTCCAGCGCCCTGCGTACCTATGCACAAGCCGAAAAGGACTCTGGCTTTAATCCCCGCGCAGACTGGGCCGGCGCGGAGAGCAATTAAGGCAGGAGGTGCATTGCACAATGAGTACTGGAAAGGCAGAAGGCTCCGCCACTGCGGTCTACGTCATTTCCGTGGCCGCCGAGCTTTCCGGGATGCACGCCCAAACCCTGCGCACCTATGACCGCATGGGTTTGGTCTCCCCGGCCCGCACTCGCGGCGGTGGCCGCCGTTATTCGGATCGCGATATTGAATTGCTCCGCAAGATTCAGGCGCTGTCGCAAGACGATGGCGTCAACCTTGCCGGCATCAAATCCATCATCGAGTTAACCGAAGAGCGCGACCAGCTCGAGGCCGAACGCGATGCGCTTGCCGATGAGGTCCGCACCCTCCGCGACCAGCTCGCCGCCGGGCAGCGCCCGGGGGCACAGCACCCCCAAGCCCAGGGGCAGCACGCCCGCGGCGCACAAGGCCCACAAGGCTCGCGGACCCCGGTGCGTTCTCAACGCAGCGGTGAGCTCGTCCACGTTCCGCGGTCTACCTCCGTGGTGATGTGGAGCCCGCGCACCGCGCGCGATCGCAAACGCAATCGCCGAAACAACGGTAGCGAAACCGGATAAACCGCCTAACTCGTCCTGCGGACGAGAAACCTCAACTAAAACCCTCCATACCTTTTACGGCGTAGCGCCCGCACAGGAATGGAGGGTTTATCTCTGCCTAAAAGTCCCTCACCCCGGAAATGCCACACCCGCACAACCGGACTTTGGGCGGTGAAGAAATGTTAATTTCTCACCCCTATTTAGTGCGGAATGCGAAAAATTGCATTACTATGTCTGGAAAGCAGGTGAGGTACACCACAGTAGAACGCCTGCAGTGGTCCGAGCCATACACGGCAAGGACTATACCTGGCAAGAACCACAGTCGAGATTTCTGCACGAGAGGACACCACCATCATGACTTTGTACGCAGCACCCGGAACCGAAGGGGCCATCGTCAACTACCGCGACCGCTATGACAACTACATCGGTGGAAAGTGGGTGCCGCCAGTCGATGGCGAATACATGGACAACATCAGTCCCGTGACCGGCGAGGTATTTTGTCAGGTGGCCCGCGGCAAGGAAGCCGATATCAACGCAGCCATCGATGCCGCGGAAAAGGCGTTTGCAACCTTTGGCAAGACCACGCCGGCAGAGCGCGCACTCTTGCTGCACCGCATCGCGGACCGGATTGAAGAAAACCTCGAAAAGATCGCCGTCGCGGAGACCTGGGAAAACGGCAAGGCCGTCCGCGAGACCTTGGCTGCCGATATCCCGCTGGCCGTTGACCACTTCCGCTACTTCGCGGGCGCCATCCGTGCGCAGGAGGGCCGCCTGTCCCAAATCAGCGAAGACACCGTGGCCTACCACTACCACGAGCCACTCGGCGTTGTTGGCCAAATCATCCCGTGGAACTTCCCGCTGCTCATGGCCTCTTGGAAGATCGCACCGGCCCTGGCCGCTGGTAACTGCATCGTGCTGAAACCCGCGGAGCAAACGCCTGCATCCATCCTCTTGCTCATGGATATTATCGGCGACCTCCTCCCAGATGGCGTACTCAATATCGTCAACGGCGTGGGCGAGGAAGCCGGTGCGGCATTGTCGGGTTCGGATCGCATCGCCAAAATCGCGTTCACCGGCTCCACCCCAGTGGGCAAGCTCATCAATAAGGCCGCCGCGGACAAGGTCATCCCGGTCACCCTGGAGCTCGGCGGTAAGTCGCCGTCCATCTTTTTCAAAGACATCATGGATGAAGATGACTCCTACCTGGAAAAGTGCGTCGAGGGATTCGTCATGTTTGCACTCAACCAGGGCGAAGTCTGCACCTGCCCATCGCGCGCCCTGGTCCATGAGGATATTGCCGATAAGTTCTTGGAGCTCGCCATCGAACGCGTCAAGAAGATCAAGATCGGCCACCCGTTGGATACCGAAACCATGATGGGCGCCCAGGCCTCCCAGGAACAGATGGACAAGATTACCGAATACCTCAAGATCGGCCCAGAAGAAGGCGCGGAAACGCTCACCGGCGGCCACGTGAACAAGGTAGAAGGCCTCGAAAACGGCTACTACATCGAGCCCACGGTCTTTAAGGGCAGCAATGAGATGCGCATCTTCCAGGAGGAAATCTTCGGGCCAGTGCTGTCTGTGGCGACCTTCAAGGATTACGACGAGGCCATCGAGATCGCAAATACCACCAACTTCGGCCTCGGCGCCGGCGTGTGGTCGCGCCAGCAAAACATCTGCTACCGCGCCGGGCGCGATATTCAGGCCGGCCGCGTGTGGGTCAACCACTACCACGACTACCCAGCACACAGCGCCTTCGGCGGCTACAAGGAATCCGGCTTGGGCCGCGAGAATCACTTGATGATGCTCGGCCACTACCAGGAAACCAAGAACATGCTGGTCTCGTACTCCGACGCCCCCGCAGGACTCTTCTAAACCCACAGCCTGCTTTAATCCGCCCTCGATTCCCCGGAAGCCACCGTGCCCAAACCGCGCAGGAACTGCGGATCCTCCCAATAAGATCCGTGGTCCCCGGGCAGGCCATCCGCGCCGGGCAGGGGAGTGGCGCCAAAGGACTGGGTGGTGGGATCCGGACCATGGATTCCACTGAGTGGCCCCGTCGCGATAGCGATGGGGTCATTGTCATTGGTCGCCGCCCACACGGTGCCGTGCAGCTCGCGGGCATGCTGGGCGCTGGTGCCGGGGCTTCCCACGAGCACGATATCGGAGGCGATGTCCTCCTCGCGCGCCGCATATCCGGTCACGACGGAGCCATAGGAATAGCCCACCACCGTTCGCTTCGCGCCTGGATACCGCTTGCCGATGCCCCGCTGAAACCGCACCAGCTCCTGCCCCGCTGCCCGCGCGGGATCGGCATGCACGGCGCGCGGCAAACTCGACGGGGCCTGGTAGCCCAACCACACGGCGGCAGGACCACCGCTCGCCTTGGCGATATTGCGGCCACGGTCCACGGCGCGCTGCCAGGTAGTGGGGTCGGAGGAATGCACGCCTTCGACAAACGTGGTCACGGACGCAGGCTCCGTGCGAAAGCCCTCAGGATCCACCAGTGCCACCAGCCGGCCGGGGCTGGTCTCCACGATGCGCATATCGGGGTTATCCGCGGCCAGCTGCGCCACGCGGTCACTGGCCTGGACGAGGTTAATCTCGTGGATGGTATCGAGGGGAAGATCGGCAAAATCTTCCAGCCGCTGCGGCGGTTCCACCCCCGCGGGCGTGCAGAGGGCGTCGATTTCTTGGGAGCAGAGCCAATCGAGGGCATCGCCAAGCGCGCGCACCTCCCGCAGCAGCACGCCGCCAGCTAGCGCGGCGGGGCCAGAAAACTCATCAACCTTGCCTAGAAAAGAAATGATCCGCGCCTCCACCCCCTCGCGCCAGGCCTGCAGATCCGCGTGCCGGTCCAGCACCTCGATGACGTGCTCCATCTGCCCAAGCGGGCTACTCAGCCACTCGGTCGCCTCCGCCAAACCGGAGCGCGCCGCCACGCCCGCGGGCCCGCCCAGCGATAGAGACAGCCAATCGTGGTGCGAGTCCACATAGTGATTATGCAGACCAGCGCGGTCCGCGGCGAGCTGCGCGGCGCTGTGGCGCAGGGCGGTCGATAAATTCATCGCGTCCTCCCCAAGCTCGCGGCGAGCGAGGAATCGAGCGCGCCGCTGCGGTCCAGGAAGGAGTGGAGGCTGCGCAGGCGCTCGGAAACGGTGGCATCGCTAAGCTGCTGCGTCTCGGACCATTGCGCCACCGCGCGCTGGAGGGAGGCTGACGTCCGGGAGGCCACGCTTAAGTGTGCCCCCGGCAACGCCGCCGCCGGCCGCGCCTTCAACGTGCGTACATGTGCGGGAAGGTGTTCAGGAATATCTACATAACTCATGCCTTAAAGCGTGGCCGCTGCGGGCTGTAGCCGCGAGGGCAAAACCGCAAACCTGTGGATAACTAGGTGACGCTGCACTAAGTTGGGATTTATGAAAGTAGCAGCAGTGCAATTGACCTCCACCGGCAGCATCGAGGAAAACCAAGAACTCGCCCTAGATAAAATCCGCGAAGCCGCGGCGGCGGGCGCGCGCCTTATCGTGCTGCCCGAGGCCACCTCGCAGAACTTCCGCTCGGGCCGCCTAGATGAGCAGGCGCAGAACCTCGAAGGTCCGTTCGCCACCGCGATCCAGGAAGCGGCGGAGGAATTGGAGGTCACCGTCGTCGTCGGCATGTTCTGCCCAGCCGATACAGTCGAGCGCGAGGACAAGACCATCAACCGCGTATCCAATACCGCGCTCGTCGCGGGCCCGGGCGTGCTGGGCGGCTACGAGAAAATCCACACCTACGATGCCTTTGACTACCGCGAATCCGATACGGTGCAGCCCGGGGAGTCCTTGGTGACCTTTGACGTCGATGACCTTACCGTCGGCGTCGTGGTCTGCTACGATATCCGCTTCCCGGAGCAGTTCAAGGAGCTTGCGCGCGAGGGGGCGCAGCTCATCGTCGTGCCCACCAGCTGGGCAGATGGCCCCGGCAAGCTGGAGCAGTGGCGCCTACTCACGGCGGCCCGGGCGCTGGATTCCACCAGCTATATCCTCGCCGCGGGCCAATCCCGCCCAGGCGGCAACGCTGAGGCCGGGTCCCCCTCGGGACCGACCGGCATTGGGCACTCCACCATCGTCGATCCCAACGGTGTGCGCGTGGCCGAGGCCGGCTACGAAGACGAGATCCTCTACGCCGACATCGATCCGCACGAAGTAGCGAAGACGCGCCGCTCCCTGCCGGTGCTAGAACTTAACGACTAAGACTGCGCCGCATAATCCTCCGGCAGCCACTCCCGGTCGCGGCCCCAGCTGTGGCTTAAGATCCACTGCTTGCCGATGCCCCTTTTCTCCAACCCCTTCCTCCCTTCCGCTACCTCCTCGGCGCTGCCGAAGAGGGCGAAGTAGGTGGGAGTGGTTGTGGATAACTCGACCTCGTTGACTACTACATCGGTCGGGTCGGGGGAAAGGGTGAGGGTGGCGGCATCGGCAAGCGGCCGTGCCCCCAGTAGCCATGGGTCGTTTTCCTGCCGGATGATGCGGCGCAGGCTGAGATCGGGGTAGAGGGCCGCAAGGTTCCGCTGGAAGTGCGTGTCATAGTGCGCGCCGGGGCTATCCGCAACGGCAAAAATCTGCAGGGCCAGGTTCTTAGCGAGTCCCTCCTCGCCCGCATCCGCGGCCTGGCGGGCCGCCAGCGCCAAGCACCGCGCCGCCGCCCAGCCCGTGCCATAGGCCACGATGACCAACCTTCCGCCGCGCAACGCGCGCAGATCCTGCCAAATGGACCCGGTGGGCCGGCCCAAAGTCCACCAATCGCCCGGCTTGGTATGCGCAAGCGACCGCGAAGCCGCGCCCACCGCGGCGACGTGGAAGACCAACTGGCCGGTGGCATCGCTTGGCTGCGCGGGGGTGAGCATGCGCCATTGGCCGGGAAGGTACTGGGTGGTGACGGGGAAATACTGCCCCGGCTCAAAGGTGGCGGGCATGCCCGCCTCGACGCGAATGACCGCGGTTTCGCGCGTCGGCCGCTCCACCGCAACCACCTGCCCCGAATACGCCGGCGCCTCTCCAGCCAGGTCCGCCTCGCGCGCCGCAGTGGCCATCTCCTCGCAAACCTGGTGGATGACGGCACAGGCGAAGTCGTATTGGTACCGCGTCAGCGCCAACACTCGCAGGCCTTTGATGAGCGCATCCTCGAACCGCGCGTAGACCTCTGCCGGGAAGCCGTGCCTGCGGTGATCGCGGCCGAGCTGCGCGATCTTCTCCCGGACTGCCTCGGGCAACGCAGCTCCAACCCCGGACCCCGCCTTCGCGCCGGCGCTGTCGGGCTCCGCATGTTCAATCACCCACGCCAATGCGTGCACCATGGACCGGTGGGTGTCCTGCATAGAAAGGGAAAAGACCTGCCGCGCTTCCGGCACCATGAGGAAAAACTGCTCATGCACCGCATCGCGGTAGTCGTCTGCATACTTCCGGAAGTGCTCGCCCAATTCCCACATGTTTTCCCATCCTAGTGTGCTTGCCTGCCTTTTAGCGTGCGCATTTTCGTCCCCGCGCTACAGTCCCAGCACCTTGATAACCTCGCGCGCTGCCAAACGACCCGCGCGCGTCGCCCCCCCCCACCGTCGAAGCGGTCGATCCATAGCCGGCGAGAAAGACCCGCGGGTTCGCCACAGGCGAGACCTCGTTGCGCATAACAATCCCGCCCTTGCGTGAGCGCAATCGCAACGGTGCCAGGTGGTCCAGCACCGGGCGGAAACCGGTATTCCAAAAGATGACGTCCACCGCCAAGTGCGTGCCCGCCGGATACGGCTGCCATGCCGCCACGCTTTCCGATGCCCCCGCCACCTCACTGCTCACAGCAGTTCTGCCGCCGGCCGCCGTCTCGCCGTCTGTCACCGTCGAGTGGTCCGCCGCAGCGTCACCCCTCGCGGCGGCCCCGCCGCTCGCAGACCCGCTAAACCGCACGCCGGTCGCGTCAATGGCATTGAACATGCCGCGCGAGACCAGAACGCCGCGCTCGACCGCATCCAGGTATTCCTGCCAGGGCGGAATCCCGGTGGTCGAGACCACCGAGGCTGGAGGATTTCCGCTAAAGACCCACTCGCGGACCTTCTTTTCCACATCCAAGCCCCACTGCTTATCGAACTCCGTGTCCGTAAAATCCGGTGCCCGCCGCGTGGCCCAGGTGGTCTGGGCGATGCCCTCAAGTTCCAATAAAAACTGCACCGCGGATAGCCCACCGCCGACGACCAACACGTGCTGGCCTGCAAAATCTTCCGCCGACGAATAGTCCTTGGTGTGCAATTGGCGCCCGCCGAAACTGCTAATACCCGGAATGTAAGGAATATACGGCCTATCCCACGTGCCGGTGGCGTTAACGATGGTGTCCGCGGAAAACTGCTTGCCAGATTCCAACGTCACGAGAAACGCGCCGCGCGGCTCGCGCTCGCCGTGCGAGGCGTGCGTACTGCGTGGCTCGTCTGGGTTCCCTGATGCGCGATCATCGCGCGGGCCGTGGAGATTGCGCGCGCCGCGTGTGCCGTGCCCTCCGGGCAGGGCGCGGACGCTGCGGACGCGCGCCGGGCGGTAGGGCCGAAGTTGGAACTTGTCCTCGTAGGCGCCGTAGTAGTCGGCGACTACGAGGGAGGCGGGGGAGGAGGCATCGGCAAGCGGGGCGGGCATGCCCGGCAGATCCGCGATGTTATGGGCCTTGCCCAGCGTCAGGGAATCCCAGCGATGACGCCAGGCACCGCCGGGGGCAGGGTTGGCATCGATAAGCAAAAAGTCTTGGGCCGGGATAAGGCCGCGGGAGGTGAGCTGGTGGGCCGTCGCCAAGCCTGCCTGGCCCGCGCCGATGATGATGCTGAGATAGTGCTCCACCGTGCCATTGTAGCGGGGGTGAAAATCCGCCGTATGTTGTGGCTCACTACATGATAGGTAATGTACTTTTTATCTGCGCGCTCGCTACGCGTGAGCGGCCTGCCATAATTGCACAGCTAGAAAGGATTCCCATGGAAGATTTTTCCGCTTATACCCTCATGCTGGACGTGGGTTGGATTTCCTTACTCATGGTCATCGGCAATATTTTGCGCCACCAAGTGAAGTTTATCTTCCAGGACTTATTGCTGCCTGCCCCCATTACCGCCGGCTTGCTCGGCCTGCTCGTCGGGCCCAACGTGCTGGGCTGGATCAACTTCTCCGATAACCTCGGCGATTACACCTCCATCCTCATCGCCGTGGTCTTTGCCTCGATGGCCTATTCCATGGAGGTTGGCGGCAACATGGGCAAGGGCGCGCGCAATATGTGGGGCTATTCCACCATGATGTTTACCGGCCAGTGGGGCCTTTTCATCGTGCTGGGCCTGCTCTTCTTCGCCCCGGTCTTTGATACCCCGAACTGGTTCGGCATGATGCTGCCGGTTGGCTTTACCGGTGGCTTCGGCACGGCCGCCGCTGTGGGTGGCGCGCTGGAGGGCGTCGGCGCCGAGGCGGCTGCGTCTTTGGGCTTTACGTCTGCGACCGTCGGCACGCTGGCCGCGATTATCGGCGGTGTCATCGCTGGTAACTGGGGCATCCGCAAGGGCAAGGTATCCTACGTTCCCAAGGAGCTGCCGGAAGAGATTCGCCGCGGCTACATCAAGAACCTGGATGATCGCCCCTCTCTCGGCCGCGCGACCACCAACCCTTCTTCCATCGAGCCGCTCGCGCTGCACTTCGGCTTCATCATTCTCACGGTCATGACGGCTTATGGCGTCAATCAGGGTATTTCCAGCATTTGGGAAAATGTTTCGATCCCGCTCTTTGCGATGTCCATGGTTATCGGCCTCATCTTCCGCGCCATCATGAACTTCGTCGGCGCCGAGGATTACCTGGATAAGGATTCCGTATCCTCCATCTCCGGTGCCGCTACCGATTACCTCATCGCCTTCGGTGTGGCCGCCATCGTTCCTGCCGCTATCGCTTCCTACTGGCAGGCGCTGCTTGTCCTGTTCATCCTGGGCACGATCTTCTGCACCTTCTTCCTGATGTGGTTCCCCGCCGAGTTCTTTGGCGAGCGCTGGATCGAGCGCGGCATCTTCGGCTGGGGCTGGGCGACGGCCACCGTGGCCACCGGCATCGCCGTACTCAAGATCGTCGACCCGAAGCTGAAGTCCGGAACGCTTTCCGAATACGGCATGGCCTACATCGGCTTCGGCCCGTTCGAGATTTCGTGGACCATCATCGCGCCGATGGCCGTGATGTACGGGTTTACCGGCGCGTTCGGTGCCGTCTCGCTGGCCATTTCCATCGGCGTGTACCTGACATTCAAATTCATGGGCTTGCTTCCGCCGCGCGGCACGATTTTCAAAGAGGGCATCGGCCACGTGGGCCAGAAACAAGAAACCTAGCCTTCACAAATCCACTCTGCGCAAGCCGGGCTCCCACACTTCTGCTGTGGAGGCCCGGCTTTGGCGTGCCGCCAATTCGCTTGCTTGCCGATGCCCCTTTCAGCCCCACCTCGATTGCACCGTGCTCTCCACTCTTGGGGCGGCCGGGCTTCGGGAAGGCTGTTGTGGCAGAAAACGGGAAGTTGAGCCGGGTGGACTCAAAAAATTTGGGTTGAGTGGAATAGGCTCAACTTTATGTGCGTTATACCAAGTGAATCCTTAAAATGGACGAATAAATCTTAGAAGGAGAAACATACACATGAGTTCTTTTAACCCCACCACCAAGACACAAGAGGCACTGCAGGAGGCCCTGCAGACCGCTTCCGCGAATGGCAACCCGGATATCCGCCCGGCGCATTTGCTGGCGGCCATCCTTGGGCAGGAAGGCGGCATTGCCGCGCCAGTGCTCAAGGCCACCGGCGTTGACCCGGATACCGTGCTGAAAGAAGCACGCGAGCTGGTTAACTCTTATCCCAGCGCCGAGGGCGCCAATATGTCCAACCCGCAATTCAACCGGGATGGCTTAAACGTACTGACCAAGTCGCAGGAATTGGCGGGCGAGCTTGGCGATGAGTTTGTGTCCACCGAAGTCCTCCTCGCCGCCATCGCCGGTTCGAAGACCGACGCTGCCGAGTTGCTGACCGGCCGCGGCGCAACCTACGACGCCATCAAGGGCGCCTTCCCCTCCGTGCGCGGGGCCGCCAAGGTGACCTCGGAGAACCCGGAAGACCAATTCCAGGCCCTAGAAAAGTACGCCACCGACCTCACCGCGCGGGCGCGCGAGGGCAAGATCGACCCGGTCATTGGGCGCGATCAGGAAATCCGGCGCGTCGTCCAGGTGCTTTCGCGCAGGACGAAGAACAATCCGGTGTTGATTGGTGAACCGGGCGTCGGCAAGACTGCGATCGTTGAGGGCCTGGCTCGCCGCATCGTGGCTGGCGATGTCCCCGAGTCTCTGAAGGGCAAGACGCTTATCAGCCTCGACCTTGGTTCCATGGTTGCCGGCGCCAAGTTCCGTGGCGAATTCGAGGAGCGCCTCAAGGCTGTCCTGGATGAAATCAAGCAGTCTGAGGGCGAAATTATCACCTTCATCGATGAGCTGCACACCATCGTCGGCGCCGGCGCTACCGGCGAAGGCTCCATGGACGCGGGCAACATGATTAAGCCCATGCTGGCCCGCGGCGAGCTGCGCCTTGTTGGTGCAACCACGTTGGATGAGTACCGCAAGTACATCGAAAAGGACGCCGCCCTCGAGCGCCGTTTCCAGCAGGTCTACGCCGCAGAGCCGTCCGTGGAAGACACCATCGGAATCCTGCGCGGGCTCAAGGAGCGCTACGAGGTGCACCACGGCGTGCGCATCATGGACTCCGCCTTGGTTTCGGCAGCGGAGCTATCGAATCGCTACATCACCAACCGCTTCCTGCCGGATAAGGCCATCGACCTAGTCGATGAAGCCGGCTCCCGCCTGCGCATGGAAATCGACTCCTCGCCGCAGGAAATCGATGAGCTCGAGCGCATCGTTCGCCGCATGGAGATCGAGGAGCTCGCGCTGAAGAAGGAATCCGACGCCGCCTCCAAGGACCGCCTGGCCGCCCTGCAGGGCGAGCTCGCGGACCAGCGCGAAAAGCTCGGCGAGCTCAAGGCGCGCTGGGCCAACGAGAAGAAGGCCATCGATGACGTGCAGGATATCAAGGAGGAGCTCGACGATCTCCGCCGCCAAGCAGAAATTGCCGAGCGCGACGGCGACCTCGCCCTAGCCTCCGAGATCAACTACGGCAAGATCCCGCCACTGGAAAAGGACCTAGCCGCGGCCGAAGAAAAGGCCGCCGCCCAGCGCAATACCATGCTGGATGAGGAGGTTAGCCCGGATACCATCGCTGAGGTCGTCTCCGCGTGGACCGGCATTCCCGCCGGCAAGATGCTGCAGGGTGAGACCGAGAAGCTGCTGAACATGGAATCGGTGTTGGGCAAGAGGGTCGTCGGCCAGCGCGAGGCCGTCACCGCCGTTTCCGATGCCGTGCGCCGCTCCCGCGCGGGCGTGGCTGACCCGAACCGCCCGACCGGCTCCTTCCTCTTCCTCGGCCCCACCGGCGTGGGTAAGACTGAGCTGGCCAAGGCGTTGGCGGACTTCCTCTTCGACGATGAATCCGCCATGGTGCGCATCGATATGTCCGAGTACGGCGAGAAGCACTCCGTCTCCCGGCTCGTCGGTGCCCCTCCGGGATACGTCGGCCACGAAGCCGGTGGCCAGCTCACCGAGGCCGTGCGGCGTCGACCTTATACGCTCGTGCTTTTCGACGAAGTGGAAAAGGCCCACCCCGACGTCTTCGACGTCCTCCTCCAGGTACTCGATGAGGGGCGACTTACCGATGGCCAGGGTCGCACCGTCGACTTCCGCAATACCGTCATTATTCTGACGTCCAACCTGGGCGCCGGCGGTACGAAGGACGAGACCATGGAGGCCGTGAAGCGTGCCTTCAAGCCGGAGTTCATCAACCGCCTCGATGATGTGGTGATGTTCGAGCCGTTGTCGGAGGAACTGCTGCGCGGCATCGTGGACATCCAGCTGCGCGGTCTCACCGAGCGCCTGGAGGCCCGCCGCCTGACGCTGCAGGTATCCGATTCCGCCAAGTCCTGGTTGGCCGACCGCGGCTATGACCCCGCCTACGGTGCCCGCCCGTTGCGCCGGACCATCCAGCAGGCTATTGGTGACAAGCTAGCGAAGAAGCTTCTGGCTGGTGACATTGCCGATGGCGATACCGTCCACGTCGACGTCGCCGATGGCGGTGCTGAGCTGGATATTTCCGCTCGCTAAATTACCGGGCGAAAAATAATGCTCATGCCTTTAGACTGGAAGGCATGAGCATTTTAGTTTCCCCGCAGGAACTCAAAGAATCCATCTACCACGGCGATCGTTTCACCCTCCTCGGCACCCACTGGCAGCCCAAGACGGGCCAGAGCTTCATCGACTTTGCTTCTCTGCACATTCCCACCGCACTTTTTGGCGATACCGGCGCGGCCTTCGTCGGCCTTCCTGGTTCGCGCAATGGCCGCAATCCGCTGCCTGACGAAGATAAGCTGCAAGCCTGGATCCGCTCTTGGGGCCTGCAGGAAGACCGCCCCGTGGTGGTCTATGACGAGGGCCGCGGGCTTTTTGCCGGCCGCGCGTGGTGGACGCTGCGGTGGGCAGGCCTGACTGATGTGCGCATCCTCGATGGTGGCCTGGAAAACTGGCTCGCGCACGGTTACCAAACCCTGACGGGACCGGGCAATATTGCGGTCGGCTCGAAGTTCGAGGTCACTCCCGGCCAGCTGCCTACCGCTACGATCGATGACGTCCGCGAGCACGAGGGCGTGCTCATCGATACCCGTTCGAGCAACCGCTTTGCCGGCCGTCGCGAGAACTTGGACTTGAAGGCGGGCCACATCCCCGGTGCGGTCAATGTTCCCGAGCGCCTCTTCCACAACGATGGGGTGCGCACGTTGAAGACCCCGGATGAAATCCGTGAGGTGTTGGCCGCGGCCGGATTGACCCAGGAAAACACCAAGGACGCAATCATCTATTCCGGTTCGGGCAACCACTCCGCACTGGCACTCGCGGCGATGGAGGACGCAGGATTCACCGGCCTGCGCCACTACATCGGGGGCTGGTCGCAGTGGTCTGCAGACCCGACCAACCCGGTGGAACGCGGGGATAGGACCTCGGTTAACGATTAATTCCAATTAATCGCTCCGACTCCGACTGGTACCGGCACCGTGGGGTGCCGGTACCTATTATTATCAGGAGATGATGGCTTCTTTACTCCTGATTTTCGCGCTCGTACTCGGCATCGCCGGTGGCTTTTTGCTGTACTACGACCGCACCCAGCGCGCAGCCGATGCCCAGCGAGACACCGCATCCCAGCAGGACACCGATTTCCACCACGACACGGATACCCAGCGGCAGGACACCGCTGCAGGCGATTCCGATAATTCGGCGGCGGAACAATCTCAAGGCGAGAAGCCCCAACACAACGGGAAAGACCGGGACGCCCAAGGAGACCAGGACACCTGGGCAGAATTGGGCACTCGGGAAGGCCAGGGTGCGCCTTTCCGCGCAGCTACCGACACTGATCGCACGGACCACACTGACCACACGGACGACACTGACCATGCTGACGGCAGTGACGAGGATGCCGAAGGCGCCCCAGACGCCGAAGGCACCCCGGACGCTAAAACGGTCGCAGAACCTGAAGATGAAGCCGCTACTGAATCCTCCTCCAGTTTCGCGGCAAAGTACTCGCCGTCCCCCGATATTGAATCCGATTCTTCCTCAGCTACCTCTTCAGGGCGTCACCATCGCACTGCAGACGATGCGCACCGCAGCGCCAGCGACGACCCCCGCGCCAGCGTGTCCGAAGCTCTTTCGGAAAATAATGTCGTAAAGGGCAACACAACCGACGCCACAACCGTAGGCCCTGCATCCGGCGCAGACGGTGCCGGCAGGGCCAGCAGCAACGGCAGTATCGACAGCAACGACAGCAACGACACTGACGGCACTAACGAGAGCGTCGACAGTGCTCACACCGCAGGCAACACTGAAAAGGCCGCGGAAACTGGCGCAGGCTCTGGCATTCACCCTGCCGCGGGCTCAGCTGAAGATACGGAATCGGATGCGGATGCCTCCTCCGACGAGGCGGTCCAGAAGGGAACTGAAGAGCAACCGGAAGCTCACGCGAAGACTAGACCTATGGGAAGGCCGCGGCCGCTTATCCCTGGCACCATTCGCCGGGAGCGCAAGAATTGGGCGGAAACCCGGGGCTTTGAGTACATGAAGTCGGACCAGTACCTTGTCGATGAATGGACGAGGGGAGTCGCCTCCTCTGGCGCCGCGCCGAAAGACATCGTCGCCGGCAACGTGTACGGCCACGAAATGCTGCTGATGGATATCGACGGCGTCAATGTGATGGCGATGAGGACGGGGGCGGCATCGGATGTGGTCATTGATTTCCAGCGCTTCGACAGCCAAGAGCCCGAGATGTCGGAGGACCTGCTTTTGGCCATGAACATCGAGGGGTTTGAGGTATATTCCTCCGATCGCGGCGTGACGGAGCGGATGGTGGACGAGCGCGTGCGCATCGCGCTGCAGCGCATGCCGGAAGTGGTGTCGGCGCTGTGGCTGGAGACCGAGTGGGTTTTGGCGCAAACCACCAAGCATTCGCGCACCGCGGATTGGGAAGCAATGCTCCCGCCCTTGGCATTGCTTGCCGATGCCGCCCGCGTCCTCCCACCCCGTTCCTCTTCCGTGCATACCATTCACTTCGAGGATCTAGACCCAGCCAGGGAAATTCCCGCCGCGCCTGTGGTTGAAGCAGTGGGAGGCACAACGTCGGTGGGGCAACCGGAGTTTTCCCGACCGGTCATACAAAGGCCGGAGGAACCATTGGATATGCCATCGCGCACGTACTCCGAGACCCGCGGCCCGGTTGAGCACACGGCGATTGGAGCCGACGAAGTCGATGCCATTGCCGATGGCAATGAGCGCCCCACCCCCGATTCAGGCAGCGCCCGCCTGCCGCGCCGGCAATTCGGGGAGGCTTCCATCTTCGGTGACACTTTTGGCAGCGCTTTTGGCGGCTCTTTCAGCGGCGGCCTCGGCGATGCCTCCCCAGGCCCGGGCAATGACGGGGCGAAAGACATGACCGAAGACGCGGCCAAGAACGCGGCCAAAGACGCGGCCGAAGGTGCGACCAAAGGCTCGTCCACGGGCCCATCCAGAGATTCTTCTCGAGGTCGTTCCAGAAACGCCAGTGGCCCAGCCGCTGCACGCGATAAAGACCGCCAGGACGAGTCGGGGCCGCGGCAGGGGGAGTAGCCTAGAATGTTGCGTTGGCCCACATAGCCAGGACTTTCCTCATATGCCGAAGAAAACTCTAAAGAAGGAGCAATGCGATGACTGAAGTGCACCTGCAAGAAGACAAGAAGAAGCGTCTCGCGGAACTGGTCAAGGAGCTTGCCGTTGTGCACGGCAAGGTGACTTTGTCCTCGGGCAAAGAGGCCGATTACTACGTTGATTTGCGCCGCGCGACCTTGCACCACGAAGCCTCCCGCCTCATCGGATCCTTGCTCCGCGAGCTCACCGCCGATTGGGATTTCGCGGCCGTGGGAGGACTAACCCTCGGCGCGGATCCGGTTGCCACCTCCATCATGCATGCCGATGGCCGCGATATCGACGCCTTCGTCGTGCGCAAAGAAGCCAAAAAGCACGGCATGCAGCGCCGCATCGAGGGCGCGGATGTGGCTGGAAAGAAGGTGCTGGTCGTCGAGGACACCACCACGACCGGCAACTCGCCGCTCACGGCAGTCGCCGCATTGCGCGAGGCCGGGGCAGAAGTAGTAGGCGTGGCTACCGTCGTTGACCGCGCTACCGGCGCCGAGGACGTCATCTCGGCCGAGGGCCTTGAGTACCGTTCCCTGCTTGGCTTGGACGATCTTGGACTCGCGTAACGCAATGGACCAGGCACCCCAGGAGGCGCCTGCTGGTCCGACGCGGCCGGCTGGCCAGGAAGCGCCCGCTGGTCAGGCACAGCCGACCGGTTCGGCGCGACCAGCGGGGCAGACCAAACCAGCAGACGTAGCTGCACGCACCGAGTCGGCCGAGCAGACTGCGCGCGGCGAGAGTATTGCGCGGGCCGCGCAGGGCGAGAGTGCTGCGCAGCATGAGCAGCAGGAGCAGCAGGAGCAGCGAGAACAGCAAGAACGGTCCGAAGAGGCGAAGGGGCCGACCGAATGGAATGAGGGCCGGCACGGCGTGGGGCCCTGGGAAGGGCCCTGGCCACAAGGGCCGGAGGCGGAAAAATACGATCCGGAGCTCCTACGTGAGGGCGACCGGCGCAATGTTGTCGACGCGTATCGGTATTGGCGGCGGGAGGCGATTAGGCGGGACATCGATAAGCGGCGGCATAGCTTGCATATCGCCATCGAGAACTTTGAAAATGACGCCAATATCGGCACCGTCGTGCGCACAGCCAATGCCTTTGCCGTCGATACCGTCCACATTGTGGGGCGGCGCCGGTGGAACCGCCGCGGCGCCATGGTGACGGATAGGTATCAGCATCTGCGGCACCATGAGAGCGTCGATAAGCTCATTGCCTGGGCGGCCGAGGAAAACCTGACCGTGGTGGCCATTGATAACACCCCCGGTTGCGTGCCCCTCGAAACCGCCGAACTACCGGAGCGCAGCCTGCTGCTATTCGGGCAAGAAGGCCCCGGAGTAAGCGCCGCCGCGCAAGATGCTGCCTTGATGACCTGCTCCATCGCGCAATTTGGCTCCACGCGGTCCATCAACGCTGGTGTGGCCGCGGGCATCGCCATGCACGCCTGGATTCGGCAGCACGCCGATCTGCACAATTCCTGGTAAGAGACCGTTACACTAACTGTAATAAACCTTGCTACTGGAGTGATAAAGAAATCGTGGAAGAAAAGTGGGCCCACCGCGCCGAACTCGCGGAAACCGCCATTGATGAGCGCCATGCACATTCCGTATGGGGCCTGCCGCGAACCAACCTCGCCATCGTCAGTTGGCCGCCCACCACGAAAGAAAAACTCCTCGTGCACTGGCACTACTGGTGGCAGGCGCACTACCTCGATTGCCTCGTCGATGCGGCGGAGCGGAAGAACACCAAGGTCCTCCGCCAGCGCATCCTTGACACTACGCGCGGGATTCGCGTCCGGAACCTGACGCAGCTGACCAAGAATAAGTACTTCGATGACAAGGCCTGGCTCGCTCTTGCCTTCGGGCGTGTGGGCGAGGTGAAGAAGATGAAACCGCCCAAGGCGTTGGCGTCTTTGCAGCGCAATATCACCGAGGGGCTCGATGACTCGCTGGGGATATTGCCGTGGCGCGATGGCGAGAACTTCATGAACGTGCCCGCCAACGGGCCCGGCGCCATCATGCTCGCGCGGATGGGAGAAATCACCGCGGCTCGCCGCATCGTTGACTGGGTCTACGACAATTTGGTCAATGAAGACGGTTTCATCATGGACGGCGTGCGCATGCGCATGGATGGCCCCGAGATCGTCAAACAGGTCCACCCGTACTGCCAGGGCGTGATGCTCGGGGCATGCCTGGAGATTGTGTTGGCGATGCGGGAGGAGTCGAGCATCGGCAAGCTGGAGCAGATCGACAGCGTTTACGAGGCCGAATTGGCCTCCGAGATGATGAGCTACATCATCAAGATCCGTGGCCTGGTTCAGGCTATTGCCTCCGGCATGGCGACGCCCTCCGGCGTCGTGGATTGGGAGACCGGTGATGGTGACGGCGGCCTGTTTAAGGGCATCCTGATGCGCTATCTTGCCGATGTCGCCGTGCGCCTGCCCGGGGATTCGCCCGCCAACCGGGCTACCAAGAAGCTGGCGACCCGGATGGTCGTGGCGTCTGCCGAATCCGTGTGGGAGCACCGGCTCGAGGTTGATGGCCTGCCAATTTTTGGCTCTGACTGGACTGCCGATGCCCGGCTTCCCCACAACTACGGCTTCGGGCACACGACCGTGAGTGAAAAGATGGGCATTATTCGCGTGGATGAGCGCGACCTATCCGTGCAGCTGTCGGGCTGGATGCTTTTGGAGGCGTGCGCCCGGGTGACCCGTGACCTGCACGAAAAATCGGGCCGCGATTAACCGCGCTGTTGCTCCTCTTTGTGGGTGATCTTCTCTGTGGGGTTTGCCGAGGGGGACACCGCAGTGTTGAGAGGCGGATTGTAAACACAGGAAATGTCACACAAATTTTACGGCGGGATTCCGGAAATGTGGGCATAATTGGGTGTTGGAACGTGTTTGACCGCAATCCCACTTTAAGGATGGAATTTCATGCCAATTGCAACCCCTGAGGCGTATAACCAGATGCTGGACACCGCGAAGCAGAACGGCTTCGCGTTCCCGGCCATCAACTGCACCTCGTCTGAAACGATCAACGCAGCACTGAAGGGCTTTGCCGAGGCAGAGTCTGACGGCATCATCCAATTCTCCACCGGTGGCGCAGAGTTCGGCTCTGGCCTCGCGGTCAAGAACAAGGTTAAAGGTGCTCAGGCCCTAGCCGCCTTCGCGCACGAGGCCGCGAAGCACTACGGCGTCAATATCGCCCTGCACACCGACCACTGCCAGAAGGAAGTTCTGGACGATTACGTTCGTCCGCTGATGGCTATTTCTCAGGAGCGCGTTGACCGCGGTGAGAACCCGCTCTTCCAGTCCCACATGTGGGACGGCTCTGCTATTCCGATCGATGAAAACTTGGTCATCGCCCAGGAGCTTTTGGAAAAGGCGAAGAAGGCACACATCATTCTCGAGGCAGAGATTGGTGTCGTTGGCGGCGAAGAAGACGGTGTCGAGGCCAAGGCCGGCGATAACCTGTACACGACTCCGGAAGACTTTGAAAAGACCATCGATGCCCTGGGCACCGGCGAGAAGGGTCGCTACTTGTTGGCCGCTACCTTCGGTAACGTGCACGGCGTCTACAAGCCGGGCAACGTGAAGCTGCGCCCCGAGGTCCTGCTGGAGGGCCAGAAGGTTGCGCAGAAGAAGCTCGGCCTGAGCGAGGGCGAGCACGCCTTTGACTTCGTCTTCCACGGCGGCTCCGGCTCCGAGAAGGAGAAGATTGAAGAGGCGCTGCGCTACGGTGTCATCAAGATGAACGTGGACACCGATACCCAGTACGCGTTTACCAACCCAGTGGCCCGCCACATGATGGAAAACTACGACGGCGTGTTCAAGATTGACGGCGAGGTGGGCAACAAGAAGGTCTACGACCCACGCTCCTACCTGAAGAAGGCAGAGCAGGGTATGTCCGAGCGCGTCATCGAGGCATGCCAGGACCTCCACTCCGTGGGCAAGACCACGGCCAAGTAGGATGAGCCTAAACTAGGCACGACGAAGTAGCCGCTTCCCCCTGTGCGGGAGGCGGCTTTTCCTATTTCTGGGCCTATCCCTGGTTCTATCTTGAGTCCTATATCCAGGCCTATCTGTGGGGCGCAAGGATGCGGTGGGGCCTTGCCGGAGATGAGTCAGATCAGTCAGCTAAATCAGATCAGCCAGACAAGCTATGCCAGCGAGATTAGGCAGAATGGGAGGATGGCAGATTAGGTAGAACTCCTCGTTGGTCGTGATGAATGGGCGGGTGAGGGGATAAAGCGCGGATTACCGCTCCACGGCGGGATCCAGGCGATGCGGCCCTTGATGCGAACCATGCGCCCACGTGCGGTGGGGCGGGAATCATCATCTTGATTCACCGCATTGTGATGAGCGCAGAGCGTTACGAGGTTTTCTTGGTTCGTGGGGCCGCCAGCGGCCCAGGCGGTGAGGTGGTGGACTTGGGCGTCATCGGCAGGCGTGGAGCAGCCGGGCCAAGCGCAAATAGGATGCTCAGCGCGGGCTAGCATGCGCTGTTTCCAGTTGGCTATACGCTCCGTGCGATACAGGTTCACCGCGCCGTGCTCAGGATGAATCAAGCTGACGTAACCACGCTGGGCGAGGGTGCGGGCGACGAGCTTGGCGCCGGACATGCGCGCGCCGTTGGAAAGTTGCAGCATGATGTCATCGCCCTGGCCAGCAGTGATGCGATCTAGTTGGTCAAGGGTGATGATCACGTTGGTATGCACCGTGGGGAGCGCGCCGGGATTGCCTTCGAGGATGATCTGCTTGGCGGCTGCGAGCGGGTTTTCTTTATCCACGGAGGCGAGAACGCCCTTGATATCCGCGATATCGGTGGGATCCGCGGTGATGGAGATGGTGTGGGGACCGTCGGGGCGTCGGGTATAGCGCACGCCGTGGGAGGGACGCTTGGTGGGGTTGAGCTGTTTCAGGCGCTTTTTCGCAATTGCCGGAATCAGGTGGGCCTCCGCGCGGCAGAGCTCTAGGCGGAGATCCCAACTGCGGTTGGTGTCTTTAACGCGTTGGGCGAAAGACTCGATGCTTTCAAGCACAGAGAGATCGTGGCCACGAGAACGAGCGGCCTCGCAGGCGAGGCGCTGCTTGCGGCTATTGGAGGTGCGGCCGAAATACGTGTGCTGGAGGCGGGCGAGTTGCGCGGCGAGGATCTGGCTGGCGCCGGCCTCGATGAGCTGCTGTTCGGAGCATCCCTGAAACTCGGCGACGAGGTCCACACCGCGACGGCAAAGTTGCAAAAATTCTGTGTTCACGGCTCCTGACCGTAGAAGCGCGACGGGGTATGCGGCAATGGATGCGCAAGGCGAAACGGCGAATCTGTGGAATTCTCGCGCGGAGGGGGTCGGTATCGCGCATATAGAGCGTGTTATCCACAACCTGCAGCGGGGCCGAGATGCGGGTATCCGGGGGCGGTGGTAAAGAGCGGTCTTCTATGCTGGAGGTCATGTCGGAAGCGAAACAAAGAGTCTCAACGAGGCAAATGCTGCGGGTGGTGGACCGCTCAGTATTATCGCGCCTGCAACGCATCCGTTCGCGCTTCGTTTATATAATCCAAGCCACCGTCGGTGCCGCATTGGCGTATTGGGTGGCTAGCTCCGTCGTTGGGCATCCGCAGCCGTTCTTCGCGCCTATTTCGGCCGTTATTATCCTGGGCCTTTCGGGCGGAGACAGGATGAAAAGGGCCGTGGAGATGTCGCTGGGCGGCATCGTCGGTGTGGCCTTGGGTGATTTGCTCTTCCAAGTGGTGGGGCAGGGGCCGTTCCAGATCCTGTTCATCGTGGGGGCAGGACTGGTGGTGGGTTCCTTTATTACCAAATCGCCGCTGGTGTCCAACCAGATTGTCTTTGGCTCTATCCTTATTGCCACGATTTTTCCACCCACCGAGGGGCCGGGTGGCCTGCACCGGGCCATCGACGCGATGATTGGTTCTGGTATTGGGCTTATCACGATTGCGCTCATCCCGAATTCGCCGTTGAAGGAAGCTCGGCGGGAGGTATCAAAAGTGCTGAGGATTGCGTCCAGCATTCTTAACGACGTCACGCATGGCATCCGCGATACCAATCCCGAGATCATTCGCGATGCCCGCGATGCGGTGCGGGGCACGCAAAATGACGTGAATACGCTGTTGAGCGCGGCACAATCGGGCAGGGAGGCCTCGGAAGTATCGCCTCTTTTGTGGACCTCGCGCAGGAACATTCGGTCCCTGGAACGCATCCTGTTGCCAGTAGATAACGCGGTGCGCGGGGTGCGGGTGCTATCGCGCCGCGCGCTCGTGCTTACCGAAGACGGCGATACCGTGTCCGATAAGCAGCTAGAGCTCTTGGAGGAATTATCAGAAATTATCCTGGCGGTAGGAGAGCTCTACGGCCGGCAAAAGCGAGACCACGATGAGGCGATAGAGATTCCCGAACTTGTGCAGCGGCTGCGCTACGTGGGCGGTCAAGCGGGCATGGATCTTATCGAAGAAGGCGCAACGCTTTCTGCCTATACGATCCTCGCGCAGACGAGGTCCATCGTTGTGGACATGCTCATGGTGTGCGGACTCTCGCGCGAGTCCGCCGTTGCGCACCTGGTTCCTACCTCTACGCACCCGGCATTCCCGCCGGAAGTATGGGAACGCGACGATAAACAAAAGGGGAAGAATTAGCAGAACCTGCCCGCAAATCCAGCGAAAAAGTGGGTGCGAGTAGCGAGGAGGGCTAGGCACGCACGACTTGGAGGTCGCGCAGATGGCGGTAAAAGGTGACGCGGGTGAGGGGGCGTTTGTGGGGGATGGCATCGACAAGCACGCGCAGCTGGGGGCCGCCTGCCTGGACCGCGCGGCCGGTGTGGACGGAATCCGGGTCGAGGCGGCCGGGTTTGCGCAGCAAGGAACGCAGGCGACCTTCGGGCTCGACGGGCGATGTCGCGCGGGCCGCTAGGATGCCCGGAGCATCGGTCATGGGGACCAGCCGCGCGCCAAAAGTGCCGCGACCGGAGGCGGCGAGGGTGTCATCATCGATGATGATTTCACCGGTAAACGGGCCATTGGACCAATCCGAGATGGTCGCGGAGCCGGCGACGGCCTGGCCGGAATCGTTGCGGATGAGCGGCACCGGGCGAACCGGGGCGGTGCGGGCGAGCTCAAGGGCCTCCTGCGGCGCGGCGGGAAGGCCCCAATTGGCGGCGGCGGCCGACTCGCCCGTGGGGATGAACGCGACCTCGGCCCACAGGTTATCGGCGCGCATGAGCCGGGTGATGACGGCGTTCAGCGCCGAGTCCGAGCCCGCGACGACGATGCGCAGGCGGTCCTCCAAGTACGGCTCCTGCGGGGCGGCGGCAGGGGCGCCGAGGTGGCGGACATCGGGCTGCGCGGCGATCTCGTCCAGCGAAGGCGTGGGATCGTGGGGGAGGAGATCGGTGGCGGCGGCATCGATAAGCGCGAGCTCCTTGCGGGAAGGAACGGCCGAAAGGTCAAAAGCCTCTGCGGGCAAGTCAATGTCCGAGGCACCGCAGCGGAGGAACAAAAAACGCATGTACATCATGCTACGTGGGCTAATCCGGCCAGAAAAGTGTAAGGTAAATGCGTATTTTGGCTTCAATAATGAGGAAGTGACTTAAAAGATGGCAGCGATCGTCATTGTCGGCGCCCAATGGGGCGACGAAGGCAAGGGCAAGGCTACCGATATACTTGGCGGGAAAGTTGACTACGTAGTCAAGCCGAACGGCGGCAATAACGCCGGGCACACCGTCGTGGTCGGCGGTGAAAAATACGAGCTGAAGCTCCTGCCCGCCGGGATTCTTTCTGAAAACGCCACCCCGGTGCTGGGCAACGGCGTGGTGATTAACCTTGAGGCGCTCTTTGATGAGATTGATGGCCTCGAGGCACGAGGGGCGAATGCTTCTCGCCTGAAGATTTCCGCGAACGCGCACCTCGTGGCGCCGTACCACCAGACCCTCGACCGCGTGCAGGAACGCTTTTTGGGCAAGCGCGCCATCGGTACCACCGGCCGCGGCATTGGGCCGACCTACGCTGATAAGGTCGCGCGCATTGGTATTCGCGTGCAAGATATCTTCGACGAATCCATCCTGCGGCAGAAGGTGGAGTCCGCGCTGGAGATCAAGAACCAGATGCTGGTGAAGATGTACAATCGCAAGGCCATCGAGGCAGAGCAGATTGTGGAGTACTTCCTGAGCTATCGCGAGCGCCTGCGCCCCATGGTTATTGACGCGGAGCTTGAGCTCAACCAAGCGCTTGCCAATGGTCAGAACGTGCTCATGGAGGGCGGCCAGGCCACCATGTTGGACGTCGACCACGGTACCTATCCGTTTGTGACTTCCTCGAATCCGACTGCGGGTGGGGCATCGGTTGGCTCTGGCATTGGGCCGACGAGGATTAAGACCTCGCTGGGCATTATCAAGGCCTATACCACCCGCGTGGGCGCCGGACCGTTCCCTACCGAGCTGTTTGATAAGTGGGGCGAGTACCTGCAGACCACCGGCGGCGAGGTCGGCGTGAACACCGGCCGCACACGCCGCTGCGGTTGGTACGATTCCGTGATTGCTCGTTACGCTACGCGCGTAAACGGGTTTACGGATTACTTCTTGACCAAGCTCGATGTGCTGACCGGTATTGGGGAAATCCCTATCTGCGTGGCTTATGACGTCGACGGCAAGCGTTATGACGAGATGCCGGTTACCCAGTCTGAGTTCCACCACGCCGAGCCGATTTTTGAAACCATGCCGGCGTGGGACGAGGACATATCCGAGTGCGCCACCTTCGAGGAGCTTCCGCAGAAGGCACAGGATTATGTGCTGCGCCTTGAAGAGCTGTCCGGCTGCCGCATCTCTTATATCGGTGTCGGACCTGGCCGCGACCAAACCATCGTGCGCCACGATGTCATGGAAGACCAGTAATGGACGTATTTGCGGTGATGAGCTCGGCCTAGCCGCGAGCTCATAAAAGTAAGAAGGGGCGAGGTACCTTGCTGAGGTACCTCGCCCCTTCTTTAGGATTCCGCGGGGCGCTCCCCGAGGCTATGACCGTTCAGCTTTAGTAAGCGGCGGTCAGGTTGTCGTAGCCGTTGATCTTGAGTGCTTCCAGCACGCGGTCCACGGCTGCCTGGTCAGTATCCGGGTTATAGGTGTCTGGGAAGGTCAGGTGTGCGCTGTGGCTGTCCTTGAAGTCGATGTTCATGAACTCGTGGCCCAGCTCGTCAGTAGCGAGCGCGAGTTCGCGCTGCACAGCCAACTTACCGCTCTGCAGGATAGGTGCAGAATAGTCCTGGTCTCCGTTGATTACATCTTCCTTGTCACCGGTGATATGGCCCTTTTCGGCGTGAGCGCCGGGCTCATCGGACTGGTCGGTGGACTGCTCAACGTCAGCGGTCTGGGTTACCTCTGGCTCAGCAAGCTGGTCCTGGGCGTCAACTGGGCCGGTGCTGCCAGTTAGCGGTAGTACAGCAGCGATGGCGCTAGCAATAAAAGAAGGAATAGACATTTCCGATCCTTTCTGGGTTAGTGTCTGAAACCGATAAAAATACTAGCACCGTAAAAGGCGAGTAACTATATGGAATTCAACTTGTTGATTCGTTCATTAAACTTTGTTTTAGAAGCTATTGACGGAAAAAATGCTTTAGTCCAATATGTGGCATTAGACCCGCATTATTCGTCTTGAAGTGTGACATTCGCTATTAAGTTTAACCGGAGTGCAATATAATACAACGCCGGTGGGTGCGAGGGGTGCACTGGAGGTTGACGCTAATAAAAGCTGACATTTGATGGGATTTAGCTCATTAAAGTGGCTTAAGCCAAAGTAGCGTCCATTTCCTGTCAAACTTTAGAAAAGCAGACTGTAACTTTGGTTTATCCCCCATTTTAGTGGACGCTTCAATTACTGCACGACTTCTATTTACAGTGCAATTTTGCGCGAAGTATGCACGTTTTCCTGTGACGTTTGATACTTCTTGAAAGCATTTCCTTAAATGCAAATAATTTTCTTAATCAGTGCCTACAGGGGAGTTATACATAACTGAATAATGTCTGAAGGTAAGTTGAATCGAACATGTGGTCGCCATTGTTTGCGGTCTTTCATTTTGGGAGTTCAGGTGATTGAAGGCTCGTATTGCGTAAAACCAATGTTTGTGACTGTTTAAAAAGTGTACCGACATTTAGTGGGGTGCAAGACTGAGTTCAGAAAATGCTGGTAACAGCGTCAATAGAAATGGTAAATCTACTAAAAGCTGTAAGTTATCTATTAACCTATAGTATTCTGGAGTGAAGTTCACCTACGAACAAAGGTTTATTTATGACGGTTTTAATTGCCAGCTTCCGTTTATCGGTAAACCGGAATTGGCATAGTAAATTCGTTGACGTATCACTTGGATAAGTTTGAAATAATTCTCTTTGAACGCATGGACTGGTACTCTCCTAAAGGCACAAACGGTGGCGATCGTAGCGGTTAGTGAACAGGGATCGTCTATCGTGTGTTCAAGTTTCACATTTAGGTTCTACACAGCTGAAGTTCGAGTTGTGTAGATGCGAATTGTAAGAAGATGTCCTTTTAAAGGGGAGAAGATGAGCGGAGTGCGCGATTTATCCCGGAGAAAGTGGACTGTATTAACCGCAATCTTTGCTGCATTTGCGGTTATTGCTGCTATGGTCACTGTTCCCTGGAATCAAGCAAATGCTGAGGAAAGTAATCCTACAGATTTTGAGCCAAATGTAAGTTTGGGAGATGTAAACAAGATTATGCCCAAAGGAGTAGATACTTCTTGGGGGCCACTTGTTTGGGCAGGAACGCCGCCAGAGGGTGCTGGTAAAGGAAACCCGAACAACAACGTGGGATGGGGCTGGTGTATCGAACCATTCGCCCAAATCCCACTGCAAACAAATCGGGTATATGCGAAGGAAAACGCAGAAAGGCTTGAAATCTCACCCGAATACAGGGATGGTGTGATCAATCTTGCACGGAAATTGAAGGATGCAGCGAAGCGGAAGGATAGTAAGGCTGCTGCAAACTACTCCGTGTATTTAGCAGCTTTAATTGCTGAGAAGGACACATCACGGGCTATAGCTGCCGCTACTATTACTGGCCGAGACCCATCTTACGGTGCGCTTGATCCAGGTCAGCCTACATACCCTAGCTTTACGGGAAGCCACGAGGAATTTACGGAACTGACTGGGTATCGAATTGTAGACGACTATGACCCGCCAAAATTCGAAAAAGATCCATCCGTGCAGATTCCGGAACAGCCTGAAGATGCTTATATCACGATTGTTCGTCCTCACGATGATAAAGGTAGGGTCGATAAAACACGCAGGGACCAGCCTGTGATGCCGCCGGATCAGCCTGGTCTACCTGATACCGAGGGGGACGAGCCGGAGGAATCCACGACTCCCGAGCAGCCTTCCGAGGAAGAAACCACGGAAGATGAGCCTACGGAGGAAGAGAGCACTCCGAACTCCACGGAAGAGCAGCCTTCCGATGAGGAGACCTCGACAGAGGAGACCACTTCCTCTGAGGAACCTTCGACGGAGCAAACCACTACTCAGCCAAGCACTGAGCCTAGCGAATCGACTCCAACTACTAGTGCATCCGAGAAGAAGTTGCAGCCCAAGATTCGCACCAAGGCAGAGTTTGCCGACGATGCTGACCAGGTTGTTGCTGGTGCCAAGGTGAAGGATACGGTTCACTATGAGGACCTGGTCCCGAACAAGAAATACACCCTTGAGGCTGAGCTGAAGGATAAGGCTGGAGACCACCAGGTCGTCGGCAAGGGCAAGAAGACCTTTACTCCAGAAAAGTCCTCCGGCGACGTGGACGTGGAGATCACTGTTGACAGCGGTCTTAAGAAGCCCATTGACGCGGCAGTTGCTTTTGAAACCTTGACCTCTACTGAGGTTGATGCGGAAGGAAAGTCCAACTCTGACTCTGACAAGAAGAATGTCATCGCAGAGCACAAGGACCTGAGCGACGAGGCGCAGACTGTAAATACCACCTGGAACCCAGAGATTTCCACCAAGGCGAAGCTTGCCAAGGGTGAATCGGTTGAGTCCGGCGCTAAGGTAACCGATACCGTTAAGTACAAGGATTTGGTCCCAGGGAAGCAATACACCCTGAATGCGGAATTGGTTAATAAGGCAGACGAGTCTGTAATTGGTAAGGGTGAAAAGACCTTTACTCCGAAGAAGTCCGCTGGCAACGTTGACGTGGAAATCACTGTTGATAGTGACGTCAAGAATCCGGTTAAGGCTGCGGTTGCCTTTGAGGAATTGACCTCTACTGAGGTTGACGCCGAGGGCGAGGGCACTCCGGATGCTGAGAAGCCAAATAAGGTTGCTGAGCACAAGGACATTAACGACGAAGACCAGACCGTAAACACTAAGAAGGACAACCAGCCTTCGGAGTCGTCTTCGTCGGAGACTTCAACGACTAGCTCGAAGCCAAGCGCCTCGGAGTCCAAGAGCTCTGAACCATCGACGGAGAGCAGTTCGGAATCTGAAACCTCGGAGCCGTCGGACTCGGAGACGTCCACTTCGAAGACTACGACCAGCACTGAGCCTTCGAGCACGACTTCTTCGGAAAAGCCGGAAGAGCCTGCTGATACTTCGGCAAAGCCGGAGATTTCGACGAATGCTGATTTTGCTCAGGGTTCGCATGAGGTTGTTGCTGGTGCTGAGATTGTTGATGAGGTCAGCTATGAGGGCTTGGTTCCTGGTAAGGAATACACGCTGCAGGCTGAGTTGATTAGCAAGGCCGATAAAGAGACTGTTTTGGGTAAGGGTGAGACGACCTTTACTCCGGAGAAGTCTGCTGGCAAGGTTGATGTGAAGATCACTGTTGATAGTGATGTGACGGAGCCGGTTGAGGCTGCGGTTGCCTTTGAGGAGTTGACTTCTACTGAGGTTGACGCTGAGGGTGAGGACACTCCGGATGCTGAGAAGCCGAATAAGGTTGCTGAGCACAAGGACATCAATGATGAGGATCAGACGGTAATCTCTGAGGATTCTAAGAAGGTTCTGAAGCCGGAGATTTCGACGAATGCTGATTTTGCTCAGGGTTCGCATGAGGTTGTTGCTGGTGCTGAGATTGTTGATGAGGTCAGCTATGAGGGCTTGGTTCCTGGTAAGGAATACACGCTGCAGGCTGAGTTGATTAGCAAGGCCGATAAAGAGACTGTTTTGGGTAAGGGTGAGACGACCTTTACTCCGGAGAAGTCTGCTGGCAAGGTTGATGTGAAGATCACTGTTGATAGTGATGTGACGGAGCCGGTTGAGGCTGCGGTTGCCTTTGAGGAGTTGACTTCTACTGAGGTTGACGCTGAGGGTGAGGACACTCCGGATGCTGAGAAGCCGAATAAGGTTGCTGAGCACAAGGACATCAATGATGAGGATCAGACCGTAACCTCTGATGACTCCGATGTCCCAGGCAAGCCGTCTAAGGGCAAGATTCCTAAGTGGGCCATCCTGATTCCGGGCATTGGCTTGGGAATCGGCCTGGGCAAGATTATCTTCGGCCACCATGATCACGACCACGGTCACCATGATCACGACAAGCCGAAGGATCGTCCTGAGAAGGACACCGAGGGCCACGGCGAGCACCCAAGCACCGAGGTGAAGGGTCAGGATACGCCGGATAAGGTTAACCAGAACTCCAGCGAAGAGCCTCGCCCCACCGAGGTGAAGGGCCAAGATACGCCGGATAAGGTTGACCAGGGTACTGACAAGGACGATCGTCCTGTCGAGGTTATGGGCCAAGAGCCTGGAAAGACTGGTAAACCGCTACCGTCCGACGCAGGACGTACGCAGATCAAGTCCGTACCGTCCGGTGCTACCAAGCTTGACCCAGGTATGCGGGACTACATTCAGTAGTGTGAGCGTACTGGTCAGGTAACAGGCCATAGCGCCTGGGCACAATATGTCCCCCTTCAGGGTGTCACCGCACACGCTGGAGGGGGCAACCCATCTGATGAACCATCGAGAAGACCACAATGAGGAGATTGGGCAATGTCTGAGGAGACAGGCCGCGAGGAACCCGTAAGCCGGGGTAAGAAGATCGGCTTTATCGTGCTGGTAGTGGCCGTAATTCTGATGTTGATACAGCTGGCCCTCTACCTCACCACCGGTGGGGAAGATGATGAGGCTAGTGAGGGGGCATCGGAAAGCGTCTCGGCCGTAGACACTCCGGACGATAAGGGCGATGCCTACGTCGATGATTCCGGCGCGCAGGAGCACGAATTCGAGCCGGCGCCGGGCGAGTTCCAGGGCTTTGAAGGCATGTCTGTGGGCATCGATGGCGAGTACGCTGCCGTGGACCCGATGCAGGTGACCGACCAGGGCGTGCTGCTGCCGCCACACGATGTCTCCCGCCTGGGCTGGTACTCCGCCTCGGCCGTGCCTGGCGATGCCGGCAATGTCGGCTCCAGTGTCATCACCGGTCACGTGAATTACCAGGGCCAAGGCACCGGCTATGCGGAGAAATTCACTCGGTTGCAGGAAAACCAGGAATTCACGGTGGTCATCGATGGTGAGGAGCGCACCTTCCGCGTGACGGAAAAGCCGTACCGCCTGCCCAAGGGCGGGGATTTCCCGGACGTGGTTAATGACACGGACGGTACCAACCGCCTGGTCCTTATCACCTGCGGCGGCAAGTTCGTCGGCGGTGCGCTGGGGTATGAGGACAACATCATTACCGTGGCAGAGCCAGTCGATGCCCCGGTTCCACCAGAGGCACCCCAGGCCTAGCATAAGAACCCGCAAGCGCCCGGTCCGAGGAAGAAGATCCTTGGCCGGGCGCTCGCGTTTGTGCACTTCACGCATGTGTGTCCGGGATGCGGCGAGCATCTATGAAATAATTTGGGGAAGTATCTGCTGCTCGGAGCGGAATCAAAGGAGCAAAGTCATGGATATTCCAGGCAAAATCGCCGGTCATATCGGCACGCCGCTGACGGGCAATGCCACGAAGGTATTGCTGCTCGGCGCGGGCGAGTTGGGAAAGCAGCTGGCTATTTCCTTCCAGTCCCTGGGCCTTGAGGTGCACGCGGTGGATAAGTACCAGGGGGCGCCGGCGCACCAAGTGGCGCACTATAGCTATATCGCGGATATTACTGACTCCGCGCAGGTATCAGAATTGGTGCAGCAGATTCAGCCGCACTACGTGGTGCCGGAGGTGGAAACCGGCGCGGTAGCGGCCCTCGAGCAGGTTGAGCAGTCCACCGATGCCGTCGTCGTGCCCACGGCGCGCGCCTGCGCGCTCACCCAGGACCGCGAGCGGGTGCGCGCGGTGGCAGAAGATATTGGGCTGCCGACCTCCGCCTACCGCTTTGCTTCCTCTGTGGAAGAACTGGAGGAAGCGGCGACGGAGCTGGGATTTCCGTGCATCGTGAAGCCGGACGTGTCCACCTCGGGCAAGGGCCACATGCTGGCGGGGGATGTGGAAGACGTGCGCGAGGCGTGGGAGACGGTGCGCCGCGTGTCCTCGGATTCGCAGCGCGTGGTGGCGGAGCGCTTCGTGGATTTCGACCTGGAGGTGACGCTCTTGGCCATCCGGTCCATCGATCCGGCCACGGGCAAGCTGGCCACCTGGTTTAGCGAGCCCATTGGTCACCGCCACGAAAAGGGCGATTTGGTTGAGGAGTGGCAGCCTACCGGCATGAGCGAGATTGCGCTGGAGAACGCGCGGTCGGTTGCGGCGCGCATTTCCAATGAGCTGGGCGGGCGCGGCGTGTATGGCGTAGAGCTTTTCGTCGCCGGCGATGATGTTTACTTTTCTTCGGTTTCCCCGCGGCCTTCGGATACGGCGATGCTTACCACCTATACGCAGCGCTTTTCCCAGTTCGATCTGCACGCCCGCGCCATTTTGGGCTACCCCATCGACGCCACGTTGATAACCCCGGGCGCCAGCGTTTTCTTACACGCGCCAGAGCCGCTTGCCGATGTCGCCTTTACCGGCATCGCCTCCGCTCTCCACTATGCCGAGACGGACGTCAAGCTCTTTGGCAAGCCCGATGCCTATAAGGGCCGGCGCATGGGGCTTGTGACCACGACGGCGGAAACGGTGGAAGAGGCCCGCGACCGCGCCGCGTTGGCGGCGCATAAGGTGAGCGTGACCTCTACGCCTGGCCTGCTCGCGCAGGGCGGTGCGCGCGGCATCGACCCGCAGTCAGAAAACGTGCCTGATATCGAGGTCGTTGAATACGAGGGTGGGGTCGAACTCGACCCCAAGCTGACCTCAGGGGTGGACGATACCGACTAGTCCTGCGGGCCGGCGTGCTTGACCATCTCGTCCCACTCGACGATCTTGATGCGCTCGCGGCCGTGCGGCTCGCCGGCGGCTTGCTCGGCGGCGTTGAGGCGGTGCCAGCCGTCCCAGGTGGTGACGGCGATATCGCGGCTGCTGAGCAGGTCGAGGATATCCTGCGGATCCCGCTTGGTGGCGGAGTCGAGCTTGTCCGCCTTGTAATCCTCAAGCAGCATGCCGGTGGTGTCCTTGGCATCGGATTTAGTATTGCCAATCAAGCCCACCGGGCCGCGCTTGATCCAGCCGGTGGTGTAGAGGCCGGGAAGCTTTTCGCCGTCCACATCGGTCAGGACGTGGCCGCCGTCGTTGGGCATGGTGGCCGTGTCGTCGTTGAAGGGAATTCCCTCGACGGACTGTGGGTGGTAGCCCACCGCGCGGTAGACGGACTGGACCGGCCACTCGGTGAACTTGCCGGTGCCGCTCACGGAGCCATCGCCGTTGAGCTGGGTGCGCTCGGTTTTGATGGCGGTGACGTGGCCGGCATCGCCAAGCACCTCTACTGGGGACTCGAAGAAGTGGATGTAGAGCTTGTGCGGGGCATCGCCAGGCTCGCGCATGGCGTAGGACTCTAGGGTCTGGCAGACCAAGTCGGTGGACTTGGCGGAGCGGCGGGCTTCCTCGGAAGCCTCGTCGTACTCGATGTCCTCTGGGTTGACGATGACCTCGATGGTGGGTGACTCATCGAGCTCCTTCAGCTCTTTCGGCGTGTACTTTGCCTGCGCCGGGCCGCGGCGGCCAAAGACGTGGACCTCCTTGGTGCGGTTTTCCTTCAGGGAAGTGTAGACGTTATCCGGGATCTCGGTGACCAGCAGCTCATCTGCGGTCTTGGCCAAGATGCGGGACACGTCGAGCGAGACATTGCCCACGCCTACGACGGCGACGGACTCAGCGGATAGGTCCCAGTCGCGCTCGAAGTTGGGGTTGCCGTCATAAAAGCCCACGAATTCGCCGGCGCCGTAGTTGCCCTCGAGGTCCTCGCCGGGGATGCCCATTTCCTTATCGGCGGTGGCGCCGGTGGCGAAGATGATGGCGTCGTAGTACTCGCGCATCTCTTCGACGGTGATGTCCTTGCCCACTTCGATATTGCCCAGGAAGCGGATGTCTTCCTTCTCCATGATGTTGTGCAGCGACTGCACGATGCCCTTAATGCGCGGGTGATCCGGGGCGACGCCGTAGCGAATCAAGCCAAAGGGCGCAGGCATCTTTTCAAAGAGATCGATCTGCACGTCCACATCGGACTTTACGAGGAGGTCAGAGGCGTAAATGCCGGCCGGTCCGGAGCCGACCACGGCGACACGCATGGGGCTAGTCATCTGTTTAGGGTGTCCTTTCTTTAGGTTTTTCTCACATTCTACGCGGTGGCAGTGCGATAAATGCCACACTGCTCTGAGCTATCTACCCCCAGTTTAGGAGGTTGCGGAAGGGCGGGGGAGGGGGTGATTCACGTACAGTGGAGTCGTCACCACGTGCTAGTAACTGTGATGTACGGCATAATGTTACGGCGCGTGTTCCCAGTGTTCCCGTGACGGCAAAGGAAAGGTAATCCGCATGTCTGCATCCCAGTCCACAGTGTTAAGCTCCATCGGCCGCGGCTTCGATGGCCTCGATATTCCCGCCTTGGCGGAAAGTCTTGGCGCTGAACTGCTCCGCTTAGAAGATTTCGACCCCACGGTGGCGGATGTATTGGCCCACGCGCCCACCGCTACTGCCGGTGCCCTCTTGGTCCAAGGCACCGGCGAGATCTCCTTCGATGCGGAGGTCGCCGCCGCGCTGGGCCTGCCGCTGGTCATTATCTCCGGCGCCCCAGAGCGCGCCGCGGAGCTGGCACGGCGCAAGGCAGAGTCCCTCGGCGCCACCGTGGCAGGCGTCTTCACTGACCTGGAGGCCGTGCCCGGTGCGTTAAGCGCGGCAGAGGAAACCGCGCCCGTCATGTCCGCAGACCTCTTCCAGAAGCAGCTCATTGACCAAGCCAAGACGACTGGATCCCACATCGTCCTGCCAGAGGGCGATGATGACCGCATCCTTGAAGCCGCCGATGCCCTGCTGCGCGATGAGGTCGCCCGGCTGACCATCCTGGGCAAAGAAGCCGATGTTCAGGCCCGCGCCAAGGAGTTGGGGCTGGATATTTCGGGCGCTGAAATCATCGACCACCTGGAATCGCCGCTTGCAGAGGAGTTCGCTGCCGATTTCGCGGAACTGCGCAAGAAGAAGGGCCTGACTCTGGAACAGGCCCGCGAGGCCATGCAGGACATCTCCTACTTTGGCACCATGATGGTGCACAAGGGGCTTGCTGATGGCATGGTGTCCGGCGCCGCCCACACCACCGCGCACACTATTAAGCCGTCCTTCCAGATCATCAAGACCAAGCCGAATGCCTCGGTGGTCTCTTCCATCTTCCTGATGATCATGCGCGGGCGCCTGTGGGCCTTCGGCGACTGTGCCGTAAACCCGAACCCCACCGCGGAACAGCTGGGCGAAATCGCCGTGGTGTCCGCGCAGACCGCGTCCCAGTTTGGTATCGACCCGCGCGTAGCCATGCTGTCCTACTCCACCGGCGCTTCCGGCACCGGCCCGGATGTCGAGCGCGCGATCGCGGCCGTCGAGGCCGCCAAGAAGCTGGACTCTTCGGTGAAAGTGGATGGCCCGCTGCAGTTCGACGCCGCCTGCGATCCCGGCGTTGCCGCAAAGAAGATGCCGGATTCCGATGTCGCGGGTAAGGCCAATGTCTTCGTCTTCCCCGATCTGGATGCCGGCAATATCGGCTATAAGACCGCGCAGCGCACCGGCGGCGCCTTGGCCGTGGGCCCCATCCTGCAGGGACTGAACAAGCCGGTCAACGATCTATCCCGCGGCGCTACCGTTCCGGACATCATCAATACCGTTGCCATTACCGCTATCCAGGCTGGAGAGAAATAAATGTCATACGTACTGGTCCTCAACTCGGGTTCCTCATCCATCAAGTTTCAGCTAGTGGACCCAACCGCTAGTGCCACGGATGATCCACTCGTATCTGGCCTGGTGGAACAGGTTGGTGAGCCAAGCGGCGCCATTACCCTCAAGGTCGGTGGGGAAAAGTTCACCGAAAAATTAGAAGTTCCCGATCACTCCTTTGGCCTGCAGCGCGCCTTTGAATTGATGGATGATCATCAGGTGGGCACAAAGGATGTCGATATCATCGCCGTGGGGCACCGCGTGGTGCACGGCGGCCGTCTCTTTTCGCAGCCGCAGCTCATCGAGGATCAAATTGAATCGATGATCGAGGACCTCATCCCGTTGGCCCCGCTGCACAACCCGGCCAACCTGGACGGCATCCGCGTGGCGCGCAAGATCTTGCCGGATATTCCGCACGTGGCGGTCTTCGATACCGCGTTCTTTAATACCTTGCCGCCGGCAGCAGCGCTCTATGCCATCAATAGTGAGATCGCCTCCAAATACGATATCCGCCGCTACGGTTTCCACGGCACCTCCCACGAGTTCGTCTCCCAGCAGGTGCCGAAGGTTTTGGACCGCGATCCGGAGCACACCCACCAGATCACGCTGCACCTGGGCAATGGTGCCTCGGCGGCGGCCATCCGCAATGGCCGTGCCATCGATACCTCGATGGGACTTACCCCGCTGGCTGGACTCGCCATGGGTACGCGTACCGGTGATATCGACCCAGGCATCATCTTCCACTTGGTGCGCCAGGCGGGCATGAGCATCGATGAGATCGATAAGCTGCTCAACAAGCAATCCGGTGTCAAGGGTATCGCGGGCGTTAACGATTTCCGTACGCTGCGCGAGCACATCGATAATGGCGATGAAGACGCATGGCTGGCGTATAACATCTACATCCACCAGCTGCGCCGCTTCATCGGCTCCTACATGATTGCCCTGGGCCGCGTGGACGCCATTACCTTCACCGCCGGCGTGGGCGAAAACGACACCGAGGTGCGCCAGGACGCGCTGTACAACCTGGATATGTACGGCATCGACTTTGATAAAGAGCGCAACCTCGTCCGCTCCGATGAGCCGCGGGTCATCTCCACCGATGACTCCCAGGTCAAGGTCTTGGTAGTTCCCACCAATGAGGAGCTGGCCATCGCACAGAAGTCCGCAGACGTAGCCGCCAAGGCGCGCGAGGAAGGCCTATTTGAGTAGGCCATTTAAGTAAGCGTTAGAAGGTAGTGATGGGCCGGACTTGGTTGGCCAAGTCCACCAGCGCGTAGCGGTGGCGGCTAAACGGGGCCTGGCGGGCGAGTGCCCGTAGGGTCTCAGCAAGGCCGGTGCGCAGGCCGCGCTGGGTAAAGGCATACTCGAAGAGATCATTCGGCGAGGATGCCCGCGCGAGATCGGCGTTGCGCAGGAAGTTAAGGCCCGCGGAGATGACGGCGATCTTGATTTGGAGGAAGCGCGGCTCGTTGGTGGGGACTTCTTCGAGGCGTCGGGCAGCGCGGCGAATGCGCGACTCCGATAAGTCGTGCACGATGAGCTGCAGCACGGTGGTCAGAAGCGCCATGCGGAAGTGCCGCGAGGCATTGGGCACCTTATCCAAGGTGGCTACGGACAGCTCCACCTGCCCTTCCGCGCGCAATTGGCGGGCAAGCCCAAAGGCGGAGGACACCGTCGTGGGGTTGGTGGCCCAAACGATGCCGTATAGGCGCATGGAATTAAACCGCAGCGCGCCCGGGTCTTGGGTGACGTGCGACCAAATCTCCGGCTGGCCCTCAAAGGCGGAAGAGGGAAGATCCGCCAGGGTGGTGTAGAGGTTGGAGCAGGCGCGGGCTACGGTGGCATCGATAAGCGATGTTTCGCTGTAATCAATCTGCTGCAGGATAAGCTCATTGATGGCCGCGATGGCCAGTTTGGGGGCGGCCTCGCCGGGCAATAAATCTAGGACGGTGGCGAAGTACTCTTGGGCGTCGACGTAATCATCGTGCAAGAGCTCCGTAATGCCGGCGTACCACTGGTAGCGCCAGTCTTGGCCCAGGCGGTCCTCGATGGAGCCCAACCACTGGCGCGCCTCGTCGGTATAGCCCAGGTCAATCATGGACCGCACCACGCCGAGGGGAATCTCGGCGGAATGCTCGTATTCCGGGGTGCGCATGGCCTGGCGCAGGGTCTCGAGGGCTTCCTGCGGCTCGGCATAGGAGGTACCTTGCAGCAGGCTGGCGCCGACGTCGTCGCGGTCTACCAGGGGCGTTGGCAAGGCGGAGACGACCTCGGGGGCGGTGATTTGGATGGTGCGGTCGATGCCATCGATAAGCTGATCCGTGCGGAAGACCAGGTGCTTGGTTCCAAACGTGGTACGTTGCGGCGAGAAGAGCGAGTGCTGGGAGGGGTACTGGCGGCCGTCGCGGATGGCAAGCACCTCGCGCAGCACGCCGTAGAGCTGGGTGCGCAGCTCCTTGATGGAGCTAAACCGGCGCTGGGGATCGCGGTGAGTAGCGCGCAACAGCAGGCGGTAGAGGGAGAGGAAGCGGCGCAGCTCCGGTTCCTTGGAGGGGTTGGGGATACCGGGGAGAAAGACGCCATCCTCGCTAGGCAGCTTGAGGCATAGCGCGGCCAGGGTGCGGCCGATGGTGTAGATATCGCTGGCGATGGACGGCCCCTTGGAGGCGACTTCCGGGGCCTGAAATCCCTGGGTACCGTAGATAAACCCGAATGCCCCGATGCCGGAAACCGCGCCCAAGTCGATGAGCTTGACTTGGTCCTCGGTGACGATGATGTTATCCGGCTTCAGGTCGTTATAGACCACGCCGCGCGAGTGCAGATACTCCAGCGCCGGCAGGATTTCCAGGATATAGCCAATGGCGATATCGACGGGCAGAAGCTCGTTGGGCTGCTTATTGCGCCTGCTTCTTAATGATGGCCCGCCCACGTACTCCATGACTATGAAGCCACCTGGCACGCGGTCATCGTCGATGAAGTTAAAAATCTTGACGATGCCCGGGTGGGTAATGTCTGCCAGAAACTCCCGCTCGGCCTCGGCAGCGGCCGTCTCATCGGCGGACTTTTGGGCCTGCATACCCTTGAGCACCACCACGCGCCCGGAGACATAGTGGTCATTGGCCAGGTAAATCCAGCCCATGCCGCCGTGGGCGATGACGCCGAGGATTTCGTATTGCTCCGCGACCATATCGCCCGGTTCTAGCTGCGGTGGCGGGACCTTTTTGCCCTTGATCTTCTCTTTCGGATCGATGAGGGCGGCGGTGGGATCGGCCGGGGTAATAAACGGCAGGCGCACCATGCCATCAGCAACCGGCCGCTCGGTGCGCTGCGTGCCGCGGCGCTCGCGGAAGGTATCGATCGCCTGCTGGCGCGAACGTTCCGAGGACTTTTCCTGCGCCGTTTTCTCATCGCGTTCGCTCTCGCGCTGAGCACGGATATTCTCTAAGTCCGCGAGCAGGCTGGAGAGGTGATCCGGGTCGATGGAACCGTCGTCGTCTTCATCGTCATCGGCAAACGGATCGAAGGCCACCGCAGAGGTTCCCGGATCCTCGCGGTGCTCGATGGGTTCGCTGGCGAACGGATCATACGCCACGGCTGCCGTGCCCACTCCGCCGGTGTCGCCGGTATCGCCCGTATCGCCGTCGTCGCTGCGGCCGCCGGGTCCGCCAGTGGTGCCGGTGGTGACTTGATCGTCGCTCGCATTGGCGTCGTTGCCGTTCCGCGCGCCCTGGGCTGCGGTGTCCTGGCCAGCAGCGTTTTGGCCAGCCGTGCTGCCGGGCGCTGCGCGCCTGCCCGTGGCCTCCGTACTCGGGAAGGCAGCGGCGGGGGCCGTGCCGGGAACCTGCGCCGCGGCAGTATCAACATCAGCTTCGCTAGTGCCCTTATCGCTATGGTCAGCGTTGGGGCGAGCAGCGGCGGTATCCGGACCAGCGGGGTCGGCGGCGTCGCCTGTGTTAGCTGCGTCAGGGGAGTCGGCAGCGCCGAGACCTCGGTCCTGGCTGCGGTCTTGGTCAGGGTCTTGGCCGTGGTCAGCGTCGTGGTAAGAAGACGTAGTTGGCTTTCGGAATTGGCGCTGGGTATCGAGGTTCTCGGGCTCTAGGTATTCGAGCTCGTCTTCGCTGAAATTCGGGTTATGCTTCATGACTTATCTTCCTCGATGTATGTACCCGACGGCAGGGTGGGCTCGTCTAGATAAGCGCCGAGCCACCTATCAAAGATGTCGGACCATGTCCCGTCGCGGCGGATACGTTCCAAGGTGGAATTAACCTGGCGCAGCAGCGGGCGGGTGTCATGATCTTTGCTGGGGCGGCGCGCGGCAACGCCGTAGTTCTCGGTCTTTAGGGGCTCGCCCACGATGGAGGTATAGGAATCCTGCGCGGCCATGCCGGAAAGCAGGGCATCATCAACCACCACGCCATCGGCCTGGTTGAGCTGCAGCGCCATGAGGCAATCGCCCCAGGAGCGGGTGATGAGGATATCGGACTTGGGGGCGCGCTCGCGGATGGTATCCAGCGCGGTGGAACCGCGCACCCCGCACAGCCTTTTGTCTTCCGCATCATCGATGGAATTCATCCCAGCGCTGGTAAGGACCAGTATGCGGGTCTGCGTGGTCATATAGGGGATGGAAAAGGCCACTTCCTTCTCGCGTTCGGGGCTAATGGTCATGGTGCGCACGATGATATCGACGGTGCCATTATCCAGCGCGGCGGTGCGGTCAGAGGATTCGACGAAGCGGAAATCCACCTTATTGGGATCGCCGAAGATATCGCGGGCAATCTCGTGAGCGATATCGACCTCGAAGCCGCGGACATCGCCGGAGGCGGCATCGCGGTAGCTCAGCAGGTTATTGGAGCGGTCCACGCCCACGATAAGGCGCCCGCGCTTGACGATGTCCGGCACCCGCTCCTTCGCCGTTTTGCCATCCGGCCGGTAGGTGCCTCTGAGTTCGGTATCGTCTTCCTTCTTGGACGCGGTGCTACCGGCTTCTTCTATGGTGGAGCCCTCCGGCAGCGGCGGGCCGGGGCTGGCATCGAGTGCCTGCTGTTCGGGCGATTCCAGCGGCGGGGCGGAGCGAATATCGCAGCCGGCCAGCGCGAAGACACTGCAGGTGGCAACGATGGCGGTCAGCGGTGCGGTAAGCCGTGCTCGGTAGCGCATTAGAGGTACTCCTGCAGTCGGGGACGAATGCCCAGCCACACCGCGAAGATGGCGCACAGGGTGAGCAGGAAGACGGCGGAGGAGACCGCGGTCATGGCGGTCAGCCCACGCTCTAAGTAGGTGCGCATGGCGATGCGCGCCTGGCCGATGAGCTCCGAAAGCTCGCTGTCGAGCTCATTAAAGGACTGCGCGGCGGTGGTCTCGCCATCCTCAGGATCCGTGATGGTGGCCTGGTAGACGGCCTCATCGTAGTCGCCCTCGCTCAGCGCCTTCATGAGTTTTTCGTGCGAGTCTTGCCACTTTTCGGTGGCGGCGCGGGCGCTGTGGATGAGCTCGGGATCGTTGACCTCGACGTCATCATCATGCAGCGCGCTTTCATAATCCCCCAGCGCCTTTTCGATGGAATCTACCGATCCGGAAAAGCGCTCGAGCGTATCTTCCTCAGACGAGCGCAGCACCAGCGCGAGGGTTTCTGAGGTGCGCGCCTGCTGCGCCTCAATGCGCGAGGCTGTCAGCGAATCCCACGGGCGCGAGGCCGTTTCAAAGCCTTGGTGGCCGGTGGACCAGGTGGCTAGGTTAGACAGCGCGACCCAGAAAACGGCCAAGAAGAGCAGCACCGTTGCGGTTAAAAAGCCGCGGTTAAACCGGCGGCGCGTCTGGCGCCACAGCCACCACTGCGCCACGATGAGGAAGAAAACCGCAGCTAAAAGGCCAGAGAGCGGCACCCATTGCGGCGATGTGAGCTTTTGCTGCTGCTGGTTGACCTTTGCAGTGGTCAGCTGGAATAGCTCGGATGCCGCCGGCAGAATGTGCTCGCGCATGAGCGAGGAGGCATTGGACATATAGGAATTAGCCACGGCATTGCCGGCGCGGTGGTTCGAGCGCGCCTTTTCGATCATCGCGGTATAAATGGGCAGCTCGCGCTGGATGAAGGTAACGAGGTCACGCACGCGGGCATCGTCAGGCGTGGTGCCCAGCACGGATTCGGTCGCGGCGATGGAGGCAGCATCGATGGCATCGTTATAGCGCTCGCGGTTGCCCTCTGATTCCACGCCGGCCTGCACGAATCCGGTGGTGGCGATGGTATCGGCCACCGATAGCGAGCTATAGAGGTGGTGGGCCGCGTTGGACATCGGCTCGGTGGTATTGAGCAGCTCGTCGAGGTCGGAGTGGCGGGCGGCGGAAGATTGGGACATCGATAAGCCGGCGGCTCCCAATGCCACCGTGAGGATCAGGGTGACGGTAAAAAGCTTGCCCGGGGTGGTGGAGGCGAAGTAATAAAACCGCCGCAGTAGGCGCGCCGGGCCCGCAAACCATTCCATGGCGCGGTGGGTCAGCCCGCTTAGGGCCGGGCGAGAGGGCGCGGTAACCTCATCCAGCCAGTGATCGCTGGGGTGAGCGTCCTCTTCGCGCTCTGACTCTACCCGCACTGCCTGCTCAGTCATTTACTTAGAATAACGCCCCCAGTGTGCTAGGCGCCACCATTTACCCGCGTGTGTGGCTAGGATAGGAAATATGCATAACCCTCACAGTGGAGACGGCTGGGCGGCGGGCCCCAGTGGCATTCGCGTATGGGGAAAATTCGGTGCCGCCGGCCTCTTCCTCGTCGCCGGGCGCGAGGTGCTGCTGCAACACCGCGCCGCGTGGACCAATAACGGCAATACCTGGGGGATTCCCGGCGGGGCGCGGGACCTACAAGAAAGCCCCACCCAGGCCGCGCTGCGGGAAACGCACGAAGAATGCGCCATCGCGCCTGCCGATGTCGAGGTGCTCGACACCCAAGTGACGGCCGGGCCCTATCCTCCGGCGGGGGATTTGCCGGGGGAATGGACCTATACCACCGTGCTGGCGCGCACCCGCAGCGGCCTGCGCCTGCCCACCACCGCCAACGAAGAATCGCACGAGCTGCGCTGGGTGGGCCTGGATGAGGTGGAAAACCTGCCGCTTATCGCGCCATTCCGCCATGCCTTTCCCGCCCTGCGGCAGCGGGTGGAAAAACTGTACCGGTAAAGTATCCAAAATTATGGCACTGTAGTGCTCATGATTGAAGTACAGGGACTGACTAAGGATTACGGGTCTGTCCGCGCCGTTGAGGATCTCACCTTCCAGGTAAAGCCCGGTGTGGTCACCGGCTTCTTGGGGCCCAATGGCGCCGGCAAATCCACCACCATGCGGATGATCGTGGGCTTGGACGAGCCCACGGCGGGTGAGATTCGCGTGAACGGCAAGCACTACCGCGACTTGGCGCACCCGCTGCGTGAGGTGGGCGCGCTTTTGGATGCGAAGGCGGTGCACCCCAACCGCACGGCCGCGAATCACCTGAAGTGGATGGCGGCGTCCAATGGCATTCCTGCCTCCCGCGTCGATGAGGTGCTGGGGCTGGTGGGGCTTTCCGATGTCGCCGGTAAGAAAGCCGGCGGCTTTTCCCTCGGCATGGGCCAGCGCTTGGGCCTTGCGGGCGCGCTATTGGGCGATCCGGGAATCCTCATCCTGGATGAGCCGGTCAACGGCCTGGATCCAGAAGGTATCCGCTGGGTGCGCCAGCTCGTGCGCGCGCTAGCCGCAGAAGGCCGCACCATTTTGATCTCTTCCCACCTCTTGTCCGAGATGGCCCAGACGGCCGACCACCTCGTGGTCATTGGCAAGGGGAAAATGGTTGCGGATAAGCCCACCCACGAGTTCGTCCGCGGCCACTCGCAGTCCTTGGTGTATGTGCGCTCGAACCACCTCCCGGAATTCGGTGAGGCCCTAAAGAAGGAGGGCGTTTCCTTTACCGAATCCAAGGATGAGGAGGGCCGCCCGCGGCTAGAGGTCATCAACCAGACCACCGAGTTCGTAGGCGAGCTGGCCTATTCCACCGGGGTGCCGCTGCACGAGCTCACCCTGAAAAGCGCTTCGCTGGAGGATGCCTTCATGGATCTCACTGGCGATGCCGTGCAGTATCACGCAGGCACGCCCGGTGTCTCGGGCGCGCAGGCAGGTCAGTCGGGCCAGGCAGGTCAGCCCGGTCAGTCCGGTGGGTTCGCCCGCCCCAACGAGCAGGAGGTTTAATCCGCCATGTTGAATATCTTGAAATCCGAGTGGATTAAGCTGCGTACCACCCGCTCCTTCTGGTGGACTACCGCGCTATTCCTCCTATTTTCCTGGGGTTGGGCCGGTGTCACCGCTGCGTTTACGGAGCCGCTCGATCCGCAAGCCGTTGATATGGGCTTTCAGCCTATTGGGGCCGAGTTCACCGTCGTATTCCTGGTAACCCTGGGCCTGCCGGTGCTGATGATTCAGGCCATTATGCTGGTGACCACCGAATATCGCTTCGGCACCCAAGCCATTACCTTCATGGCCTCCCCGCGGCGCTGGAGCGTGGCCGTGGCCAAGCTGGTCTTATACGCGGTCATCGCGGCCGTGCTGACCTTCATTGGCGTGGTGGGCGCGTACCTGCTTACGGATCTGCTTGCGGATAGCTCCATTTCCGCCACCTTCGACCCCTGGAACGATGAAGTGGGCCGCGAGCAGCTGTGGAAGTACCCACTGGCTGCGGTCCTCGTGGTGGCCTTCGCCCAAGGAATCGGCATGCTCATTCGCCAGACCGCGGGCTCTGTGGCGCTAGGCCTTATTTTGTACTTGGGCGTGGATCAAATCGTCAGCATGATGCCCGTGGTAGGCGATAAGATCGGTAGCTTCATGCCCTTTACCGCTTTCCAGAACTGGCTATTCAATGTCCCAGTGGATAACGCACTGTGGACGGAATCCGCAGGCAGCGGCATCGTGTTCTTCATCTGGGCCGCAGTGCTGTGGGCCCTTGGCGTGCTGGTGCTGCACAAGCGCGATGCTTAGGCGAGGGTAGGTCTGTTGTTTGAGACATGACTGGTAACCGGCTGATTGTGATCAGCCGGTTACTTTTATTGGTGGTGATTAATGGCTGCCTCAGAAAACAGCCTTTCCAGGTGGGAGAATATTTGAGAACCCTATGGATGGGCGCATATCGCAAATTAAACTCTAAACGTCTTTAAATATAATTCTATTTTATCGGAAATGCAGTTTAAATATTATTTATGTACTGACAATATTTTTCTTTTGCGTTAGGGTTGGGGGTGAAGAAAAAGAAATTGTGTAGAGTAATGTAGTCAAGTTTATCCGAGGGAGTGGTAAGTGTGTCCAATGAAATGCTTCCAGATTCTGTTGAAAAGTTTGTAGCCCCGACTATCGCGGGTGCCGCATTAGTGGGAGGAGGGGTAGCCGCAACTACCCCTCCAGCTAAGGCACAAGGACCTATCGGTAACGCTGCTGAAGTAGTTAGCCACATGAAGCCCGATGGGGCCCGTGCGCACTCTATTGTTAACGAAGTCAATGCAGCAAGGGCGGATCATGGTTTAAATCCCGTGACAGAAAACCCTGCGTTAAACAATATCGCTCAAGACTGGGCCGACCATTTGGTGGGAACAGGGGATTTGCAGCATCGGCCAAATCATTGGGAAACCTATCCGGATAGCATTCCTGCCGGTGGCGAAAACGTCCTTCAAGCATGGGACGATTTCGCAGATGCGAAGTTGGTGAACATGTGGCTGAATTCTCCCAGCCACAGGAAGATTTTGCTGGACCCAGAGGCGAAAACGGTTGGCACGGGCATCGCTGTTGGGGCGAATGGTGAGCTTTTTGCCGTACAGAATTTTGGACGTTAAAGAAGCGCTTTTTAATATTCCTCTTCGGGGTAGGCGCGATTTTATCCCCCCTTGTATTCCTTAAGCTTTTCGTACGCCTTCGTACATAGGCAATGTCAAAAGCCGGGATTAAGCTTTACGGTAAAAAGCAATAGACAAGAGGGTAATCTGCGGAGGATTCGGCGTATCTTTCGCAATTAGTTCCAATAATTAACGCCGAGCCGGAGTCAATTAAGTGGACTACAAACTCATCTCTGCGGTAACACCGTGCACGGTTCAACGCGGGATGTTCTACTCTGGCTCTGCAAAAGAAAGCTTGTGTTTAGATAGCCTATGAGCGGACTATTGGGACATCGGCAAGCAAAGCTTATTGCAGGGCCGAGGTCAGCCGCATGACGTTATCGACGTAGCGGCGGACAAAGCCGCGCTGGTTCCACTCCTCGAGGGTGAGCTCGTGGCAGACCGCGCGGTAATTGGCGGCGAGCTGGTTGAACTGGGCGAGGAGATCGCCTTTGGCCACGAGCATGGTGGTCTCATAGTTGAGGCCGAAGGACCGCGGGTCCATATTGGACGAGCCGAACATGCACAGCGGATTGAACTCTTGGTTATCCGGATCCGTGATGATGAACTTGGAGTGCAAAACATACGGGTAGGGGAACTGGTAGATATGCACCCCGGCCTCGAGCAGCGCCTGGTAATACGAGGACTGGGCGTGGTTGACCATGAATTGGTCCGCGGTATCGGAGACATAAAGCTCCACGTCCACCCCGCGGTAGCAGGCGGTGGTTACGGCCTCTAAGAGGGATTCATCCGGCACGAAATACGGCGAGCACAGCACGAGGCGCTGCTTGGCGTGGTGCGCCAGGGAGTTAAACATGCGCAGGTTGGGCTCGGTCGTATATCCGGGACCGGATGGGATCATCTGCAGGTAATTGGCGTCGACGGTTTGGGCATCGTCATAGGGCAGCTCATCTAGCGGGAGGTTTTCGCCGGATTCGGTGTACCAATCCACCGCGAAAACCGCGGTCATGGCGGTGACGATGGGGCCAGACAGTTCCACCATGTAATCGATCCAGAAGCGGTCATTGGTTTTATATTGGCGCTTGATCAGGTTGATGGAACCTATAAAACCTACCTCGCCATCGATGATGACGAGCTTGCGGTGGTTGCGCAGATCCGGGCGGCGGAAGCGGCCCTTGTGCAGCTGGATGGGTAGCATGAGGCGCCAGTCCACGCCGATTTCTGTCAGTTTGTCCCCCAGCGAGGAATAGCCCTTGTACTTAAAACTGCCAATCTGATCCAGCAAAAGGCGTACCTTGACGCCGCGGGCGGTGGCGCGGGCGAGGGCCTGGAAAAATACATCCGTGGTCTCGTCCCAGGATTGGATATAGACCTCGATGGAGACGTACTTTTCGGCGCGGTCCACGGCCGCGGCGATGGCGCGAATGCATTCATCATAATCCGCATGCAGGCCCAGATTGTGGCCAATGAGCGCCGGAAAACCGGTCAGCTCGCGGTTGAGCTTGATGACGGATTCCACCTCGGCCGACAGGATGCCCTTGGGATGATCCGGGGTGCGGGCGGAAATATCCTCGAGGCGCTCATTGGCTTCTTGCTGGATGCGGTGGCGACGCCGGTTGATATACGGCGAGCCCATGAGCAAAAACAGCGGCAGGCCGATGACGGGCAGCACCAGAATGGCCAGCAACCATGCGGTGGAATTGGAGGGCCGGCGACCTTCTGGCACGAAGCCGACGGCGATGATCTTGATGGAATAATCAATGATGAGGAAGAGCAGCTGCCAGAAGCTGAGATCGAGCGACCAGGTCATTTAACGCACGGAATCGAAATCGGGCAGATCAAAATCTGCATGAAGCGGGCAGTGATCGGAGGTCTTTTCGCCAGCGCGTTCTTCCATGTCTACGTGCGCGCCGGTGACGTGCTTGGCCAGCAGCGGTGAGGCCAGCTGGAAATCGATGCGCATGCCCTCGTTCTTGTGAAAGCGCATCCCCTTGTAATCAAAGTAGGTATAGCGCTGATCCTCGGTAAAACAGCGCGTGACCTCTTCGAGGCCTGCCTCCTCAAGCATCTGGAAGGCGGCGCGCTCGGGTTCGGTGACATGCGTCTTGCCACGGAAGGCCTCGATATCCCACACGTCCTCATCGCGCGGGGCGATATTGAAATCGCCGGTTAAAAGCAGCTTGGATTGGGCGCGCCCCGCGGCGTAGTGGGAGAGCTGGTAGAGGAAATCCAGCTTGTAGTCGTAGTGGCGGTCCGTAATCTCGCGGCCGTTGGGAATATACAGCGACCAGATTTCTACCCCGCGGATGCGCGCACCAAGCGCCCGGGCCTCGCGGTCCTGGGGCTTTTCAGGGTTCTTGGCAAAGCCAGGCTGGTGGGGGAATCCGGTAAAGACTTCTTCCGGTTCTTCTTTGGAAATGATGGCCACGCCATTCCATTGGTTCAGGCCATGGCAGGTGACATGGTAGCCGGCATCCTCGAAGGCCTCGCGGGGGAATTTATCGTCCTTGACCTTGGTTTCTTGTAAGCACAGCACGTCAATATCGTGCTTGTGGAGAAGATCCAGCGCCCGCTGGATGCGGGTGCGAACGGAGTTGATATTCCACGTGGTGATGCGCATGGATAATACAGTACCGCGCGGGCAATGGCCCGGACTAGTCCAGGCCGCGGCCGGCGGGCTAGGCGGACTAACCCAGCTGGGGCTAGTCGCGCAAACGGGCGTAGAGCTGGCGGTGCTGCTCGATGAAGCCTAGCTTTTCGTACAGGCGAATGCCGGCGGTATTAGATGCCAAGACATCGAGGTAGGCGTGCTTCGCGCCCTGCTCGCGACCCCAGCGCAGCATGTGCTGGCCCAAAAGGGCGCCTAAGCCCTGGCGGCGATGCGAGGGCGCTACCTCCACGGCAGAATATCCCAGCCAGGCGGTGCCGTCGCCGGATTCGGTGATGGTGCCGCGGGTGATAGCAACGGTCTCGCCGCCAATAATCAGCCGCCCAAAGCCCATCGTGCCCTCGATGCGGGCGCGCAGGTATTCCAAGGCCTGGGCGGGTAGCGCCTGGCCGCGGAAGTGGTACATCTCTAACCACGCGTCATCGGGCTGGTCATCGATGCGGAACTCCGCGCCGCTGGGGTGAGAGCCCGGGACCTCGGCGGATAGACCCTCGAGATCGCGCAGGACCATGACGAGGATTTCGGGTTCGGTCTCCCAGGTGGCATCGGCAAGCAGGCGCTCTGCAGGCTTGCCAATGCGCTCCGGGATAAGCAGGCGCACCGGCAGATCGTGGCGGCGGTAGAACTCCGTGATTTCCTCGAGCGGGACCGGATTAAAGCCCGCGGAGGGCCCGAGCGGGACGGCGGAATTGGACCGGCCCGTCACGCCATCGCCGGCGCGCATGAGCCAGGAACCGTCCGCGGTCCACGTGTGCTCCTTGCCGGGAAAGGCCTGGGCGGTGGCGTATTCGACGGCGCGAATATCGGAATTGCGCACCATGCGCGGCGAAAGGCGCTTGATGATCTTCAGCTGCTCGGGCGCGATCTCCACTGCCTCGAGGTCAGAGGGATAGCCGCCGACCTGCTGTGGGCGGATGACCAGCGGCTTAAGGCTGAGGACGTGGCCAATGACATCGCTGTGCACATCGCCAAAATCGCGCCGGGCCACGACGCGATCGCCTACCTGCACGTCATCGGAACGAAAGATGCGGGACATGATTAATCGTCGTGCCCGAAGGGATCTTCGTCTTCACCCGGCATCCAGGTGTAGCCCGGCTCGGTCCAGCCATTGCGCTTAATGGCCTTCTTGGCCTGGCGCTTGTAGCGGCCGATGAGGGTATCGGTATAGACGTAGCCATCGAGGTGGCCAGTTTCGTGCTGCAGGCAGCGGGCAAAAAAGCCGTAGCCCTCTACAGTGATGTCGTTGCCGTGCTCGTCCTTGCCGGTTACGCGCGCCCAATCGGCGCGGCCGGTGGGAAAGCCCTCGCCCGGCACGGACAGGCAGCCTTCGTCGTCGGAGCCGTCATCGGCAGGCATGGTTTCTGGAATCTCGGAGGTCTCCAGCACCGGGTTGATAACACAGCCCTTGCGCATGCCGGCCTTATCGGCGGGCAGCTCGGTGCCGTCTGGGCCTTCGGTATCGGGGCAGTGGTACACGAAGAGCCGCTTGCCGATGCCCACCTGGTTCGCAGCCAGGCCCACGCCGTGGGCGACCTCCATGGTCTCGTACATGTCCGCGATGAGCTGTTGCATCTCAGGGCTGGAAATCTCGGATTCTTCCACCGGCGTGGTGGGCTGATGAAGCACGGGGTCGCCGTGGATAACGATGGGGCGAATAGTCATGCTTTACAGTTTAGGCATGAACCCCTTGTCTGACCTAGACGCCGCCATCTTAGATTTTGAGGAAACCGCTCCGCGCAGCATTGGCCGCAAGGAAGAGGCCATTCGTGCGCAGCTGGATATCTCGCCGGTGCGCTATCACCAACGCCTCAACCTGCTTCTTGATGTCCCCGCTGCCGCCGAATCCCATCCCCTCTTGGTGGCCCGGCTAAAACGCCTGCGGGAGGAGCGCGAAAACACGCGGCGCGCCGCGCGGGGAAATACCCCACCGCGTTAGAACTAGCTACTAATGTTACTGAAGTGACTAAAGGGAATCCGGATAATCTATACGACCAGCAATTCGACGACGCCGCAGACGGTGCCGCCGCGGAGGATGCCGCCGCGACCGATTATGGCGATGCTTATTATGACGACGCCTACGAGGGCGCTTATGACGATGAGATAGGCGGCGAAAATGCTGCTGCCGCTGGCGCTGCAGGTGCCGGAGCGGGAGCCGCTGCGGCTGGAACTGGCGGTGGGGGAGGCGCCCACGCCAAGAAGGGCGGTTTACCGCTGCGCGGGCTCGCCATGGTGCTTATCGCCGTGGCCGTGATGCTCGGCCTGTGGGGCCTTTATGCCATGACTTCGGAGGATGATGACTCGACCGTCGCTTCCGATTCCGAGCAGTCGAAGTCAGACGGCTCCGCAAATGGCGGCCAAGAGGGCAATGGCGCGGGCGGTCCTGCCGCGGATGGCGCGCGCGGCGATGGCTCCCGCGACGGGGCTAATAACCAGCCGCCTCGCGAAGGCGAGGGCGATAACGCGCACCCGAACGGCGGTGCCGAGGGCGAGGCTAACCGCGATGCCGACGCGCGCGATCCGCACGAGGAAGGCCGCGCCGGGGATGAAGCCCGTGCCGGTGGCAACGATGCGCCGTCCGCTGCGCGCGACCGCAATGACATTAAGGTCAGCGTGCTCAATAACTCCGGTGAATCCGATAAGGCCAAGAACGAAGCCGATGTGTTGAAGGACGGCGGCTTCAAGGTGGGCTATGTGGGCAACCTGCCAGGCGACGTCCTGACCGTGCCCAAGACCACCGTCTTCTACCCAGAAGGCGATACCTCCGCGGAGTCCTTGGCTAAGGAAGTTGCCGCGCGCTACCAGGCGGAAATCAAGCCCATGAATAAGGACCTGCCCAAGGAAGCTACCGATGACGGCGCCGTTGTGGTCGCCCTCGCCGTCCCCCAGGCCTAAATAAAATTCATGGAATATTACCTGCCACCCGTTAAGCTGGACCAGTGAAGATTCCGGCAGAAGTATTCGCCCGTTCCCCCGAGCCCACGCTCGGGGTGGAATGGGAAGTCGCGCTCGTGGACCGCGACTCGCGCGATCTTGTCCCGCGCGGGGCTGAGCTTATTGATCTCGCCGCTGCCGCCCACCCAGATATTCACGTGGAAAAGGAATTCCTCCAGAATACGGTGGAACTAGTCACGGGCATTTGCACCACGGTGCCAGAAGCCATCGCGGAGCTAGAAACCTCGTTGGCTGCCGTGGAAGAAGCAGCTGCCAAGCTCGGCATCGATGTGTGGGCCTCTGGCGGGCACCCGTTTACGGATTTCCGGGAAAACCCGCTGTCAGATAAACCCAGCTATCAAGAGATCATCGCCCGCACCCAGTATTGGGGAAAGCAGATGCTGCTGTGGGGCACCCACGTCCATGTTGGCATCAGTCACGAGGATCGCGTCTGGCCCATCATCAATGCGCTGATGACGAAGTACCCCCACCTTTTGGCTATCTCTGCGTGCTCGCCCGGGTGGGAAGGCCTCGATACGGGCTACGCCTCCAACCGCACGATGCTCTATCAACAGCTGCCTACCGCTGGCATGCCGTATCAATTCTTCACGTGGGACGAGTGGCAGTCCTATATGCGGGATCAGGCCATCTCCGGGGTTATCAATCACACCGGCTCGATGCACTTTGATATCCGCCCAGCCTCGAAGTGGGGCACCGTGGAGGTCCGCGTATCCGACGCCACCTCGAACCTGCGGGAGCTATCCGCCGTCGTCGCTCTCACGCACTGCTTGGTCGTGTACTATGACCGCATGATTGATGCGGGCGAGGAACTACCCGTTTTGCAGCCGTGGCACGTGGCGGAAAATAAGTGGCGCGGGGCGCGCTACGGCATGGATGCCCTCGTTATTACCTCGCGCGACACGGACGAGGCCTGGGTCAAAGATGAACTGGCCCAGATGGTAGAAGAGCTAACGCCCCTAGCCCGCGAGTTGGGCTGTGCGGAAGAACTGGCCTTGGTGCATGAAATCATCGACGGCGGCGCCGGATACGAACGCCAACGCCGCCTCTTCCAAGAAACCGGCAGCTGGCGCGATGTCGTCGAAGAAACCTGCCGCGAGCTTCATACCTTCCGGCCGGTGCGCTAATCAGCTAAGCGATGATCGGCTAGGCGTGCGTTTAGTGAGCGCAAGCCTAGGGTCGCACTGGAGGAAGCTGTACGAGGCCGGCGCGGTGGTGCGCAGATGGCTGCCGGCATGCGGCGGCTGCGTGCGGCTTAGTCGTTATCTAGGGCGTGGCGGCCACCGTAGGACGGGGGAGCCGGAATATCGGTATAGCCCTCGGTGGAGGGAAACTCGCGGGTCTCAGGGTTAAATACCGGGAACTGTGCGGTTTCGTCGGTGGTGGCAGAACCCCGTGTGGCAGCGCCAGACGCGTGAGCGCCGGCTGCCTGAGTGCGCTGCGGCCGGGCATGTTGCGGCTGAGCATGCTGGGGCCGGGCGCGGTGCTGTTGGGCGTGCTGCGGATGAGCAGCACGCTGTGCCGCGTGCCGGCCGCTGCGGGTGTCTTCCTCGCTGGGCTGGGTACCTGGAATAAATCCCCACAGGGCATAAAAGGCGATGTAGAGGATGCCGGAGGCAGTGAAAAGGAGCATGGCCCAGGGCTGGAAGTCCAACTGGTTCAAAGAGCGGTTGGAGCCTTCGAGCCAGAAGGCTGCGGAGACGTACGGCAGCAGCACCACGCACATGGCCGCGAAGGAAATGAGTGCTGCTACTTGCGCGCCGATGACCCCGCGCAGGCGCTTGCCCAGTGCCTGGTTGATGGAGATAAGGACCACGATGGCCAACGGGAAGACCCAGACCCAGTGGTGGTACCAGGAAAAGGGCGAAACCAAGCACGCACTAATGCCGGCAAGGGACATGGCGGCGGAGTTATTCTTGTGCTTCATCGCGGTGCGCAGGGCCAAGCAAGTCAAGACGAAGACCACCGCTACGGCGGCGAGCCACATCCAACCGCCCTCGATGCCCCACGCGCGCACCATGATCGAGCGGATGGATTGCGCACCCGGGTTGGTGTGTTCACCCACGCGGGAGGAATTGAAGATGGCATCGGTCCAGAACACCCCGGCATCCGGAATGGTGACGAAACCAATCGCAACGGTCACCGCAAAGGTAAGGACGGAGATAACCGCCTGCCACCAGCGTTTCTGGAATAGGAGCACTAGGCCCATAAAGGCCGGCGTGAGCTTTAAGCCTGCGGCGAGGCCGATGCCAATACCGGGCAGGGCCCGTTTCTTAGGAATGACGTCGAGGGCGACCAAGAACATCAGAAAGACGTTGATCTGGCCGTAGAACAAGGTGCCGTACATCGGCTCCACAGCCGGGGCGCACAGCACTAGTAGGATGGCGACGCCCCAGTTCAACGGCGAAAGTTTGAGGCCGCGCTCGTGGAAGACCATGAGGATGACTGCCAATAAGGCAAGGATGGTGCCGCCTTGCCAGAGGATGATAAGGGGGTCATCGGCAAGCGAAGAAATCCACTTGAACAGCGTGCCGGCAAAGGGAGGGTAGGTAAAAGGAAGGTTGCCAATATAGGCGTTGTCATAAAGGTTGGCGCCGTTAGCCACCTCGCCGCCGGCGAGCCAGTAAATCTTCAGATCCAGCGGCACGCGCCAGATGAAGGCATTGGGACCGTCGTATTGGCTATAGCGGGAGATGCTGAAAATAAAGAAGGCAGCCAGAAGTGTGGCCAGAGTAGGCAGTCCGTATAGCTTTTTCACGGTTAAAGGTGCCTCCTATTTGCGGCGCAGCGAACGGCCGGCGGGGCGGTCATTGCGCGACATCGATTCCTCGGAACCATACAGACCTTCACGGCGTGCAATGCGTGAGGTGCGCTGCGCGGTTACCGGGCTGGTAAACATCGCAAACAGTACCAGCAAAATAAGCATACCCAAATCACCACGCTCGGCCATACTGAAAGATTCGGCGCCGGTAATGCGGATGAACGCGCCCATGATGGTGAGGATGAGCCCGGTGGTCTGCGGCTTGCTCACGGCGTGAACGCGGGACATCGTGTCCTTAAAGCGCGCCAAGCCAATGGCGGCGGCGAGAATGAGCAGGCTGCCGCTGATGACGAGGATGAGCGAGAGGATATCCGCGATTAGTGACCAGCTCATTGGTTATCCCTCTTCCTAAACCTGGTAACAGACACGGTGGAGATGAAGCCGAGCAGCGCGATGACCAGCATGGCCGAGACCACGGAGGTATCAAGTGACCAGCACATATAGGTCGCCAGCGCGCATTGGAACATGGCGGTAAAACCGTCCATTCCCACCAGCCGGTCGAGGGAATTGGGCCCTACAATAATGCGCCAGACGGTTATTAATACGGAGACCCACAGCAGGAATGCGGGAACCAGCAGGATGGCGTGATAGATCTGCGGATCCATTATGGGTGGCTCCTTTCAAAGATCTCGATCATGGAAGATTCTAGGCGGGACACGGCATCGATTTCGCGTTGGATCTGCGCCTCATCCCGGGCATTCAGGATGTGGATGGTGATCATGCGATTGGCGATGTCAATGTCTGTCACCGTTCCACCCGGCTGCAGGTTGTACAGCGTCACCGCGAGGGAGAGGATGAACTCGTTTTCCAGGCGCATCGGCAATTCCAGGATGGCGGTTTGAGGCAGCGGCTGCGGCCGGGAGGCCAGCCAGCCCACCTTGAGGGAGGCATAAAATAGCTCCCAGAACCAGCGCAGCATGTAGCGCAGGAATTTGCCCCAGGCGACCTCGACGCCGGCGATGGGCATCGCCGGCAGCGGCAGGGCGAAGACGATGACCAGGGCGACGAGGAGGCCGCCCACCACATTGCCCACGGTGATTTCTCCCATGAGCATGCACCACATGACCGTAATCCAGACGGTAAACCACGGCCGGAAGCGGTAGCGCACACCGGCAAAGCGGCTCTTAGTCATCGCGGTCCTCCTTCTTTACTGGGGTAGGGCTTTCCGATGTGCCCGATTTCGCCGGCGCGTCTGATTTTGACGTCTCCGCGCTCGGCGTCGCCGTGGCGTCTGATTTCGGATCGTGGGCGGGGCCGGGATCCGGTAGCCGTTGGCTGCGCTCCTTGTAGGAGTCCGCGCCGCCTTCGTAGCGGTCCTTCTGGTCAAGGTGCCGGGTGGGGTTATCGGCATTTTCGCCCAGTACGGCGTACTGATAAATGGAGGTATCCTGCGCGGATTCGGCAGCGCGGGAGGTGACACCGGAAATCGGGCCGGCCAGGAAGGTAATCGAGGTCGAGGCGATGACCAGCAGCGCCGTGGCGCCCACCATGCCGAACGGCACCCGGCCGACGTCCTGGCGGGAGGAAAACTCGACCTCATCGGTGATATCAGAAAGCGGGGCCGGGCGAGCCAGGGCGACATTGCCTTCGGGGGCATCGGCGCGGTCGCGCTGGAAGCCCTTGGCCCAGACCAGCATCATGACATAAAGGGTCAGCAGCGAGGTCACCAGCGCGCCGCCGATGAGCACCCACGCCAGCCAAGAGCCCTCGTTGGCGCCCGCCTGAATGAGGATGATCTTGCCCAAAAAGCCAGAGAACGGCGGCACGCCGCCCAGGTTGATGGCTGGGATGAAATACAGCACGGCGATAAGCGGGGCGGAATACATCAGCGAGCCCAGGCGGCGCAGGGAGGACGTACCGGCTTGGCGTTCGATAAGGCCGACGACCAAGAAGAGCGCGGTCTGTACCAGAATGTGGTGGATGGCGTAGAAAATGGCGCCGGATAGCCCCTGGGCGGTGCCCAAAGAGACGCCGAAAATCATATAACCAATGTGGCTGACCAGCGTAAAGGACAAAAGGCGCTTAATATCGGTCTGCGCGATGGCGCCCAAGATGCCCACCAGCATGGTGGCCAGCGCCACCCACATCAGCACGGTATCGAGCCCACCATTGGTAAAGATGGACGTGCGCGCGCGGATGATCGCATACACACCGACCTTGGTCAGCAGACCGGCGAACACGGCCGTCACCAGCGAGGGCGCGGTGGGGTAGGAGTCCGGCAGCCAGGCGGCCAGCGGCACCACTGCGGCCTTGATGCCAAAGGCCACGAGCAAGGTAGCGAAGATGGCGGTGCGGGTGCCCTCCGGGATGTCGTGCATGCGTTGGCCAATCTGGGCCATGTTCATGGTGCCGACGGAGGCATAGACATATGCCAGCGCCAGAAGGAAGATCATGGACGAGGCCATCGAGACCATCACATAACCCACGCCGGCGCGCACGCGGCCTGCCGATGCCCCCAAGGTCAACAGCACATACGAGGCCACGAGGAAGACCTCGAAACCGACGTACAGATTAAATAGGTCGCCGGCCAAAAAGGAGATGTTTACACCCATGGTCAGCAACATGTAGGTGGGCAAAAAGACCGCGACCGGTTCATCCTTGGTGCCATCGCGCACACCCTGGGAAATGGCGTACCAAATGACGGAGAACAGCACCACAGACGAGGTAAAGAGGATCATCGTGGAAAGCCGGTCCGCCACCAAGGTAATGCCCACGGGCGCGTCCCAGCCGCCTATCTGCAGGGTCTGTATGCCATGAAAATCCACTATCATGATCAGGCTCGCATTGACCGCAGCCGTAATCAGCAAGGAGAAAAAGGCAATCTGGCGCTGCACATTAGGCATGCGGGCAAAGAGCAGCGAGAGTGCTGCGGCCACCGCCGGGATGATAATGGGCAGCGGGATAAGCGCGCCGACGTACGGGTACATCGTCTCGGCCGCCTGGTGGAATGGCTCAGTCATCGTCGGCTCCCTTCACCGGCTCCTCGAAGGACTCGGGGCCGAAATTATCGCCTTCCTTGGTAGCGCGCCCAGTGGCGGGGTCATTGGAGGCATCATGATCCGCGCTCGCCGCTGCGCTGCCAGGCTTGGAGGCCTTGGCCGCAATGGCGGTATCTTCGGCGTCATCTTCAATGACGTCGGCGGTGCGGTAGCGGTACTGGCGGTAGGCCAAGGTGAGGATGAAGGCCGTCAGAGCCATGGAAATGACGATGGCGGTAAGGATCATCGCTTGGGTGAGGGGATCTGCAATATCGCTGCCGTAGGGCTGGGCCTCGCGACCATCGATGGGCGGCGAGCCCGCCGGGCCGCCGGCCTGCAGCATGAAGAGGTTGGCGCCATTGCCCAGCAAGAGCAGCCCGAGCATCATCTTGGTCATGGCGCGGTCGAGCAAGAGGTAGATGCCCGCAGAAACCATCACTCCGGCGGCGAGCAGGAGGAAGAGGTTGGCTTGCATTTATTTCTCCTTTCCTGCGTTGTCCCCGGAACCCGTGCCGGAGGAGCTCGTTGAGGCTGGTACCTTTTCTTGTTTCTTCTCTTGTTTTTGCGCCCGCTGGGCCTTTTGTTTGGTGCTGCGCTCCCGGTTCTTCCGCGCAAGCGAACGGGCGCGGTCGCGGGCGCGCTGCTTACGCATCTCTTCTTCCTCATCCAGCTTGGCGCCGAGCGAGCTGAGCACGTAGAGCGTCAGCCCCACGACGATGAGGTAGACGCCCAAGTCAAAGACCAGCGCTGAAGGCAGTGAGACCGCACCGATAAGCGGGATCTCGGGCGAGGTGTATCCGCTGGTAAGCGGCGGGTAGCCAAAGAACATCGGCACCACCACCGCCAGGGCGGACAAGGAGAGGCCTGCGCCCATGGTGCGCCCGGCATCGATGGGCAGGGCCTCATCGAGCTCTGCGCGGCCACCGGCCAAGTAGCGCAGGATGAGCGCGAGTGCGGCCACAAGGCCGCCAGCGAAGCCGCCGCCTGGCGCATTGTGCCCAGCAAAGAAGAAGTAGAACGACAGCGCCATCATGGAGGGGAAAAGCACGCGGGTGGAGACATCGATCATCAGCGAGCGGTTGAGCGCCTGCTCCGATTCCGAGCCCGCGGCCAGCCAGCGCCGGCCCGTGACCTGCAGGGTAGGCCGGCGGCTGTCTCTGGAGAAGGATTGGGTGCGGTAAATCAGGGAGGCCACACCGAGCGCGGCGATGATAATGACGGTGATCTCACCAAAGGTATCCCAGGCGCGCAGGTCCACCAACAAGACGTTGACGGCGTTGGCGCCGTGGCCTATCTCCTTAGCCAGTTCCGGCATGTACTGCGAGATGGGCTCGGCAGACCGCGCGTTGATGGCAAACATCGCCACGATGGTGACGGTCAGGCCGGTGCCAACGGAGAGCCAGGCGCGCAGGCGGCCCATCTTCGGGTCCTGCTTCCACTCGGTAGACGCCGGAATGCGGCGCAGTACCAGCATGAATAGCACCATGATGATGGTTTCTGTGAGCAGCTGGGTCAGCGCCAAGTCCGGGGCGCCGTGGATGGCAAAGACGAAGGACAAGGAATAGCCGGTAATGCCGACGATGATGACGGCAGAGAGGCGGTTATCGGTGACCGTCGCGGCAATGGCGGCCACCATCATGATGATGGCGGCGACGACCTGCCAGGGGTTTTCTGCAACCACCATGCGGATATCCGTGAGATCACCGGTAATCAGCATCGTCAGCGGCAGCACCATCAAGGTGGCGAAGATGACGGTCAGGTTGAGCTGCAGCGAACCGCGCTGGGTAACGGCCGTGGTGCGCAGGGAGAGCTTGCGCAGGGTGGAGATGACCTTGTCGTAGACAGCGTCGGCATCACCAAGCGCGGGGTACGCAAACTGCCATTGCTCTAGGACCTGGCGGCGCCAGTGCACGATGATTCCGGCCACGATGATGATGGCGGATACGCCCAAGGTCACAGACCATCCGTGCCAGAGGGCCAGGCCGTGGTGATCGCCTGCCCCGAAGGTGGAATCGAGGTGCTGATCGATGGCCGCTGAGAGCGCCTGCGGCGCGATGCCGAGCACGATGGTCAGCGCGGTGAGCACGGCCGGGGCGAGCCACAGGCCCACGTTGACCTTGTGCATCGTGGCCACGGCCTTGGAGACGCCGTCTTTATCGTCCGGCAGGTTCTTGGTGGCAAAGGCGCCCCACAAAAAGCGCAGGGCATAGGCCATGGTGAGGATGGAGCCTGCCACATAAGCCACCAGGATCATATTGCGCGGCATGCCGATGAGCAGCTCTTCGTGCATGGTGGATTCCAGCACGGCCTCCTTGGATACAAAGCCAAAGAGCGGGGGAACGCCCGCCATGGATAGGGCCGAGATAACGGCGAGGCCGTAGAGGAAGGGCTGCCTGCGGCCAAGTCCGGATAGCTTTGTAATATCCCGCGTGCCCGAGCAGTGATCGATGGCACCAACCACCATGAACAGTGCGGCCTTAAAGAGCGAGTGGGCAAAGGTCAGCGCCAGGCCCGCCTGCATGGCCTCCCGGGAGCCAACCGCCACGATGGAGGTTATAAAGCCCAGCTGGGAGACCGTGCCATAGGCCAAGATCAGCTTGAGGTCCTTTTGTTTTAGCGCCATCCAGCCGCCGAGCAGCATGGTAAATACGCCCAAGGAAATGACCACGAGGTGCCAGGTGGCCACCTCGTACATATCCGGTGCCAGGCGCGCGACCAGATAAATTCCGGCCTTGACCATGGCCGCGGAGTGCAAGTAGGCCGAGACCGGGGTTGGCGCTGCCATCGCACCCGGCAGCCAGAAGTGTGCCGGCACGATAGCGGATTTGGTGAGCGCACCGACCAGGATGAGCACGATGGCGACCGTGACGTACGGCGTTTGGGGGAAGTGATCGTAGGCGCTGATTTCGCTAAACGTCCACGCCCCGGTCTGCCGGCCGAGCAGGCAGATGCCCATCAGCATGGACAGGCCGCCCATGACGGTGACCATAAGTGCCTGCTGTGCGGCGCGGCGCGAGGAGGCGCGCTCGGCATAGTAGCTGACCAATAGGTACGACAAGAGGGAGGTGATCTCCCAGAAGACGTACATGAGCAGCAGGCTATCGGAGGTCACAAGCCCGAACATGGCGGTGGCAAAGCCCACCATCTGGCCGGCGAACATGGCAAGGCGGCGGCGCGTGGAATCGAAATAGCCCCAGCAATACAGCAGGACCAAGGCGCCCATCCCTAAGATGATGAGGCTAAAGAGCCCGCCCAGGGCATCCATGCGCAAATCCACGGCGAGGTGCGCGGCCGGCATCCACTCGATGGTGTAATTCAGCGCGCCGCCATCGCGGAAGGTACCCCGGGCAAAGTGCGCGAGGGTCCACACGAAACCGACACCGGGAACTATTGCCAATAAACCAAAGGCTGGGCGGCCCACATTCATAATGAGCAGCGGTGCAACCACGGTGGCAACGATGAGGGCACCCAGAAGTATTAGCACGTTGGAATCTGCGCTCCTTAGGTTGTGTCAAGTTCTCAGACCCTCATTGCCGCGGCGCGTGGCGATATGCGCCGGGAACATATACACACCAAGACAGTCCGTACTTGGCCGAGTACGAACTGTCCCACTTGTGCAAGCAGCGTGGCCGGAAACGGGGTCAACTCGTCGAAAGTTTACCGGTTTTCCCACAACTTCGAAAGATTATTTTTAGCGCACAGTATTATATGTTGCCGTTACACGCATTACCGCTACGCGTAACGCTGCAAGAAAAGCGCCTCCGCTGCGGCGACGTGCTCGATCTCGGTGGGATCGACGGACTCATTGGCGGAGTGAATGGTGCACTTGGGCTCTTCCACGCCGTAGAGCGCGATTTCCGCGTTGGGGTGTGCCTCCTGCAGCTCGGTGGTCAGGGGAATGGAACCGCCCATGCCCTGCGCTGCGGTGTCCTTGCCATAGGCCTCGGATAGGCACTGGCCCAAAAGCGCCACGGCGGGTTTTTCCGGGTCGGTGGAAAAACCAGCATTGGCCTCCACGACCTCCGCCTTGATGTGCGCGCCCCAAGGTGCGTGGTTCTTTACGTGCTCGCAGACGGCCTCGCCAATGGCGCGGGCATCGGTTCCGGCCGGAACGCGCAGGTTCAGCTTGGCGGCCGCGGTAGCGGGCACGGCATTGACGGCCTCAGCCACCGGGGTAGAGGTAAAGCCGGTCACGGAAATGGCCGGGCGGGACCACACCATGTCTGCCACCGGGGTAGCGCCCTCCGGATCCTTGGACCCCATGATCTCGGTGCCCTCGAGCAGCTGCGCATCGCCGCGGAAGGCCTCGGCCGGGTATTCCTGGCCCTGCCAGTGGGCGCTGGTATCCACGCCATCGATGATGGTGCGGCCGTATTCATCCGTGAACGAATCCAGCGTGCGCATCAGCGCCTTCACCGCATCTGGGGCCGCGCCGCCGAATTGGCCGGAGTGCACGGGCGCGGCCAGGGTATTGACCTCGACCTCAATCTGCGCGCCGCCGCGCAGGGAGGTGGTCAAGGTGGGCTGGCCCACCGCGGCATTGCCGGCATCTGCAATCAGGATGGCATCGGCAGTGAAAAGCTCCGGGCGGTCCTTGATGAGCTGGGACAGGCCCTCGCCGCCGCGCTCCTCAGAGCCTTCGATGAGGTACTTCAGGTTCACCTTGGTGCCGCCATTGGCCTCCAGTGCTCGCAGGGCCGCCAAGTGCATGGCCACATTGCCCTTGCAGTCTGCCGCGCCGCGGCCGTACCAGCGGGTGGTGCCCTCGGCATCGGCGCGCTCGGTCAGGGTGAAGGGATCGGATTCCCAGGCCGCGCGGTCTCCTGCGGGCACGACATCGTAGTGCGAGTACAACAGGACGGTCTTGGCGCCTTCCTCGCCCTTGCGCTCGCCCACAATAGCGGTGGAACCATCCGCGGTGGTGATGGTTTCTACCGTTGCCCCTGCTTCTTCCAGCGCGGCCTTCACCCACTGGCTCGCGCCTTGGGCCTGGTCTTCCAAGCCCGGCTCATTGTGCACGGAGTTGAATTCCACGAGCTCGCTGAGCTGGCGGAAGATGGTGTCGCGGTCGCTACGAATGCTGTCAATCATATCTGTCATGCAATCCACGGTACCTTGAGCGTTTGGGCCGCAATACAGATCCGCGCGACAATCCCTATACATTCCTGCCCGCGCTTGCCGATGCCCCCTTCCTTCCGCCTTCGCCACCCCTCCCGGGGGAAGTGTCACCGCGGTGTGCGGCGGGCAAAAGATCGCTACAGGCAAGCGCGTTGTTTCTTGCAGTAGGGGTAGGAGAGTGCCAGAATGGGCGTTAGCACTCGGACAGGATGAGTGCTAGATAAATCTCCATCGTTGTGGTTGAGGTTGGTCCACACTCACCAGCCATGCCGTCGCGGGCGTCCGCAGCGAGAAAGACGTGAGTGTCGTCCTCAATAAATCCAAGGAGCACAAACACTATGGCAAAGATTATCGCTTTTGATGAAGAGGCCCGCCGCGGCCTTGAGCGCGGCCTGAATACTCTGGCTGACGCAGTCAAGGTCACCCTGGGACCCAAGGGCCGCAACGTCGTCCTAGAAAAGTCCTGGGGCGCCCCGACCATTACTAACGACGGCGTTTCCATCGCTCGCGAAATCGAGCTCGAGGATGCTTACGAAAAGATCGGCGCCGAGCTGGTCAAGGAAGTTGCCAAGAAGACCGATGACGTCGCCGGCGACGGCACCACCACCGCAACCGTTCTGGCACAGGCACTCGTCCGCGAAGGCCTGCGCAACGTAGCCGCTGGTTCCAACCCAATGGGCATCAAGCGCGGCATCGAGACCGCAACCAAGAAGGTTGTGGACTCCCTGCTGTCTTCCGCCAAGGAAGTAGAAACCCAGGAGCAGATCGCTACCACCGCTGGCATTTCCGCCGCGGACCCGGCAATCGGTGAAAAGATTGCCGAGGCTATGTACACCGTGGGTAACGGTTCCGTAAATAAGGACTCCGTTATTACCGTGGAAGAGTCCAATACCTTTGGCGTGGACCTCGAGGTTACTGAGGGTATGCGCTTTGATAAGGGCTACATCTCCGGCTACTTCGCTACCGATATGGAGCGCCAGGAGGCGGTCCTGGAGGATCCGTACATCCTGCTGGTCTCCTCCAAGATCTCCAACATCAAGGACCTCGTTCCGCTGCTGGAAAAGGTCATGCAGTCCGGCAAGCCGCTGCTGATCATTGCTGAGGACGTTGAAGGCGAAGCCCTGTCCACCCTCGTGGTCAACAAGATCCGCGGCACCTTCAAGTCCGTTGCCGTGAAGGCCCCGGGCTTCGGTGACCGCCGCAAGGCCACCCTGCAGGACATGGCCATCCTGACCGGCGGCCAGGTCATCTCCGAAGAGGTTGGCCTTTCCCTAGAGACCGCCGAGCTGGAGTACTTGGGCCAGGCACGCAAGGTCGTTGTCACCAAGGATGAGACCACCATCGTCCAGGGTGCTGGCACCCAGGAGCAGATCGATGGCCGCATCAAGCAGATCCGCGCTGAGATCGAGAGCTCCGATTCCGATTATGACCGCGAGAAGCTGCAGGAGCGCCTGGCTAAGCTTTCCGGCGGCGTGGCCGTGCTCAAGGTCGGTGCCGCTACCGAGGTTGAGCTCAAGGAGCGCAAGCACCGCATCGAGGATGCCGTGCGCAACGCCAAGGCAGCCGTGGAAGAAGGCATCGTTGCCGGCGGTGGCGTTGCCCTGCTGCAGGCCGCTACCGTTCTTGACTCCATCGAGGCCGAAGGCGACGAGGCAACCGGTGTAAAGATCGTCCGCGAGGCACTGTCTGCACCGCTGAAGCAGATCGCTCACAACGCCGGCCTGGAGCCTGGCGTCGTCGCAGATAAGGTCTCCGGCCTGCCCGCCGGCGAGGGCCTCAACGCCGCTACCGGCGAGTACGTCAACCTCATGGAATCCGGCATCAACGACCCGGTTAAGGTCACCCGCTCTGCACTGCAGAACGCCGCCTCCATTGCGGCACTGTTCCTGACCACCGAGGCTGTTGTGGCTGATAAGCCAGAGCCTGCCGACTCCAACAACGCTATGCCTGACGCTGACGCTATGGGTGGCATGGGCTTCTAAGCGCCCTCCACCACGCCTGGCGCATACTGAGCTCCCGCTCTTATATGCGCTTGAGTCTGGCGAAAGCTGCGCCCCTCACTGTGTGCTGAACGCACGCGGCGAGGGGCGCAGCGGTGTTTTATGCCCCTTCCGTGAGGCGGTGAGGCGGGGGTCCCTTTGAGGGGACAGGGGATACGAACGGATCCGTTTGTATAGCTTGGGATCTACTTTTCGTTACATCGGCAGCCTTCTCACTCGCCTTTAGTTACCGGAACTAACCCCGTATTAGGGTAAAAAGTGGGCAAAAACCGTGGTAATGAAAACTACTTCCATATAAATCTCCGGTACTGCATTGATAGGAAAATTCATCACCAATCTTTACGGGGTTAATTTTTTCTTAACCTTGCGGCGAGGCGGCGGCGCGGTAGTCCCAGTTCAGCGGCATACAGTTGTAATTACGGTAAACGATTGAAGTAAAAATCCAGTGTAAAATTTTTATGAAAACTTAAGGCGCTGAGAAGGTTTCTAGAAATCTGGGGTTGCTTCGCTGAAGCCCTATGGCAAAATACTCCTCGTAGCGCCCACCGAGGGTGCCTGCACATTGCACAGCCCTTTCGGGGTACAAGCTTCGGACCTATTCGAGGAGAAAAACATGAACGTGGATCTCGCCACCATCCAGATGCACCTAGACAACTTCGTAAACACCCAGGAAGGCTGGTACAAGGTACTGTCCGGCGTTACCGAGATTCTTTCCTTTGGTAACTTGAAGAACGCAGCTGAGACTGCTACTGAGGCAGCTTTGCCGGACGCAATCACCGAACTGTCTTCCTAGTAATCTAAACCGGATTACTTTCCATCCCATTTTAAGGAGACCATAATGGAAATCATCACTTTTTCCTCCAAGGCAAACGGCGTAGCTAACACCATCGTAGAAGCTGGCCACGACATTGTTAGCCCGTTCATCGACATTGCTAACGGTGCATCCCAGCTGATCGGCATGTTCGTCTAAGAGCATCCTCGGGTGAGCCTTAAGGCTTACTAAACAAGGAAGACCTACCGGTTTCGGTAGGTCTTTTTTCGTTTTTCTTTCCTTTATTTTTGGGGTGCACCTGCGAAAAGTTAGCGCGCTAGATGTCTACATTCGGGTTACACTTGGTGCATGGCTGATATTAAAGACGACGACCTTCCTGAGATTGACCTTGCAAAAACCGACGGCTTCGTCGTTGACGGAACGGATGAGGATGATCCGTCGCTGATCATGCCGGATGGCTCTCCGGTGCAGACGTGGCGCGAGAATTACCCTTATGAAGAGCGTATGACTCGCAATGAATACGAGTCCATTAAGCGCGCACTTCAAATTGAGCTATTGAAGTGGCAGAACTGGACCAAGGAAACTGGCCAGCGCCACATCATTTTATTTGAGGGTCGCGATGCTGCCGGTAAGGGCGGAACCATCAAGCGTTTCAACGAGCACTTGAACCCGCGTGGTGCGCGCACCGTCGCGTTGGAAAAGCCATCCCCACGTGAGTCTACCTCTTGGTATTTCCAGCGCTATATCGAGCACTTCCCGGCTGCCGGCGAAATCGTCTTCTTTGACCGCTCGTGGTACAACCGCTCCGGCGTTGAGCGGGTGATGGGCTTTTGTACCGAGTCGCAGCACGCGGAGTTCCTGCGCGAGGTGCCCATGCTAGAAAACATGATCCTGGGATCGGGCATTTCGCTGACCAAGCTGTGGTTCTCTGTTACCCGGAAGGAACAGCGCACGCGCTTTGCTATCCGCCAGATTGATCCGGTGCGCCAGTGGAAGCTTTCGCCGATGGACCTGGCTTCTCTGGATAAGTGGGACGACTACACGCGTGCGAAGGAAGAGCAGTTCCGTTATACGGATACTGAGGAATCGCCGTGGATTACCATCAAGTCCAATGACAAGAAGCGCGCCCGCGTCAACGCGATGCGGTATGTCTTGTCCAAGTTTGAATACACCAATAAAGATTACGACGTGGTGGGTGAGCCGGACGGGAACATCGTCAAGCGCGGCCGCGACCAGATTGGTGATTAGTAGCGTTAATCCCTAGCGCCGTTGAGCGGGAAGATCGAGAGATCGGTCTTCCCGCTTTGCTATGTCTAAGGCCTCTGAGGTGGCTCAACCGCCTTTATAGCGGCAGCCTGAGGGCGCCTGATTATTCTCACAGCTATTTCTTAAAAAGTTGGCAGCCATAAATAAAAAATACTTGAATTACGTTCCCGGGGAAACTACTATCAAGGTGACCTAAAAGTCATCCTATCAATATGCGTGACACAAACTACTAAAAGGAGTACGTACATGATGAGGAAGAAACTGTGCGTTCTGGCTACCGCAACCGCTGTATCCATGGCGCCCATCGCAGTATCGGGGACGCTCACCGCTACCGCCTTTGCGGAAGGCGGCCAGCCAGTAGCAGAAGCAACGGCAGATAAGACCGACGTTCTCGGTCGCTCCACCGTTTCTGATAAGCAGATCGCCGATGAAGACGGCTACTTCGATAGCCACGACGGCGAGGGCGTGAAGATTTACTACCGCAAGCAGCTGGTAGAAAACCCACGCGGCAACGTCGTGTTGGCACATGGTGTTTCTGAGCACTCTGGCCGCTATGACTACGTGGCCAAGCGTCTGCTGGACGCTGGCTACAACGTCTACCGCCTGGACCACCGTGGACACGGTAAGTCTGCCTCCGGCAGCACGCCACTGGGGCACATCGATAACTTCCAGTACATCCTCAATGACTTCGACCGCGTCGTCGACATGGCTAAGGGTGAGCACCCCGATGTAAAGACCTTCCTTCTGGGCCACTCCATGGGCTCGTTGACCGTCCAGGCATACGGCATTCGTGAGCCTGGCAAGGTCGATGGCATCATCACCAATGGCGGTGGTGCACCGTTGAACCTGTCCGGTAAGAAGGCAACGGGCGAGACCATCACGCCGGACGAGATCTCTGAGGTGCAAAAGCAGCTCGACCCCACCCTGTTCGAGCGCCTGCCGTTGGCGGATATCACCAGCTTCAACGCCAACTACGCGCAGAACCTGATCCCGCACCGCACCTACATTGGTGCGCAGTCGCCGGAGTTCACGAAGAAGATCATGCTGTCCAACCCCTTCACGGAAGGCATTTCCACCAGCCAGGCCGTGAAGGACGAGTACGCGTCTAGCCCGCTCATCGCGCAAAAGACCAGCGCCGGTACCGCGCTGCAGCTGGGTGCTATCGCTACCTACGATGCTGTGAACGCGGACCTGTTTACCGCGCCGACGCTTATCATGCACGGCACCAAGGACGGCATCGTTCCGCCGTACTTCTCCCAGGACTGGTACAACTCCATTTCCTCTGATGACGTGGAATACATCAACTGGGAGGGCCAGAAGCACGAGGTCTTCAACGAGCCAGCCGCTGACCAGGCCCTCGACACCGTGGTGGACTGGCTGGACCGCCACGTGTAGCACAGTTCTTGTGACGCGTTTCTAGCTGAAACTCTTGGCATATCCACAGTGATTGCCAAGAGTTTACGCATATGTAACCCCTTCGTTGCCCGGGTTGGATACAAAAATAGTTATGAAACGTCAATTCTGTGCTTTCTCGTCTATCCTGGCCCTTTCTACAATTGCATGCGCACCGTATGCGGTGGCGCAGTCGCCGCTGAACGCGCTGTCCTCTGGCTCTTCACTCTCCTCACAAGGCCCCTTAGGCATGTCTTCGCGGTCACCTCATATGAAGGATGAGGCCGCAGAAGATGACAGTGGCGAGGAAGGGGAACACCTAGCATCGCCATCGCGAGTGTTATGGCAGGAAAGTTTTGACGAGATTGACACCCCAGCGTGGTTTACACACCGCGCACCGGATGGATGGAAGACGAATGTCGCGGGCGTTGATTCGGGCGAGGCTCGGTGGAAGGGCTGGACTTTTGGGGATATGCGCCACTGGACTTGGGCCTCAGGAACCGATATGCGCCACTATTTCACCCAAGCGCACGATAAGTTTGCCATTATCGATAATAAACAGCAGCGCTTGGCAGAGAGCGATTCGATGAATGCGGAGTTGACCAGCCCGGAGATTGCAGTTGCTGGTCAAGACCGCGTAAATGTGGAATTTGATCACCACTACCGCCAAGGCAAGGACAGGCAAAACGCCACGGTGCAGGTCTCCTTCGATGGCGGAAAGCCGCAGGAGATAGCGCTATTTGATAAGGATGTCTTTTCCAAGCACGAATCCATCGGGGTAGACGTACCTGCAGGAACCAAGAAGATGCAGGTGAGCTTTAAGTACAACCACGGCAACGATGATTGGTGGTGGGCGGTAGATAACGTAGGAGTTGTTAAACCGCTAGGCCAGGAGATCGGATCACCGCAAGCTGTTGTGGACGTACTCAGCGATATTCAGGGTGACCCGGAGGATTATAAAGATGCGGTGCGCCAACTCAACGGCATGGAGGATAAGGCTGGGGCGCTGGTCCTTAATGGCGATCTAGTAGACGATGGCTCGCAGGAACAGTGGGATACCTTCCTAGCCGCTCATGAGGAAGAACCTCATGATTCTGGGAAGGAATTGTGGACCATCGGTAATCATGAAATGTATGGCAAGGAAGGCTCCAAGGCATACATGGACCGCTTCCTTAAACACTCCGGGCAGGACAAGCCGTGGAAAGAAGAAATTGTTGATGGGGTACCGATGATTTCCATCAATACTGAGTTCTACTCCGATCTCCTGCGCCACGGCAAGGAGCCGTTCCAGCGTATTAGCAATGAACAGCTCAACTGGTTAGATGAGCGCCTAGCCTACTGGGACGCCAAAGGGATACCGGCACTGGTCTTTAGCCACCCGCTGCTTCCGCAAACGGTGTCCATGTCTCACTCGGCGTGGTACCAGAATGACTTTGAAGATCTTGAGGCGTTGTCCAATGTGGTCAATAAGTACAACAACATCGTCTGGTTTAGCAGCCATAGCCACTCTTCGCTGCGCCAGAATAACTGGTGGGGTACCCGCCGCTACGATGGTACCGGTGAGCCCGGCCGCACTGGTTTCCCAGTAGTTAATACCGGCGCCATCCTCAACGAGTACATGCCGGATGGCGATAATGACGAAAAAATCGTTAAAGAAAAGGAAGAAGCCTCTACCGGACTTCGGGTCAAGGTTTTTGCTGACCGCGTCCGAGTAGAGGCTTGGGATTTTAAGGCTGGCGAATTGATTAAGTATCAGGATTTCGCGCGGTAGCCTAACCCCACGGCTCAATGGGGTTACCCTGCCAGGTGGCGTTGGCGGGGACGCGGTCACCGCGCATGACCAGCGAACCGGGGCCGACGGTGCTGGATTCACCAATGAGCGAGGCGGGCAGCGCCACCGAATGAGAGGCGAGCGTGGAGCCGGCCTCGATGGTGACGGTATCCAGGCTCATCACGCGGTCCTGGAATAGGTGGGTCTGCACCACGGTACCGGGCCCCACGGAGGCACCGGCGCCGACGTGGCAGAGATCGGTTTCTGGGAACCAGTAGGAATCGATCCAGGCGCCCTTGCCGATGTCCACACCCAGACCCCGCAGGCCCAGGTTGATCTCTCCTGTGCCGTAGGTGTGTTGGAAGAACCACGGGGCGGCGACGACCTCCACGAAGGTATCTTGTAGCTCGTTGAGCCAGACGAATACGCTCCACAGCGGGTGGTCGGCCGCGCTGTGCCTGCCCACGCAGATCCACTTCACCGCGATGGTCACGGCCATGGCGATAGCGCCCATTGCCATGAGCACAAGGCCGGAAAGGACCCAGGTGGCGAGGAAGCCGACATCGGCAAGCAGGTAATACAGCATCTCCAGGGTGGCGGCGAGCAGCATGGCCGAGAACATCGGCGCGAGCAGGCGCATGGTCTCCACCACGCCGCGGGCGGCCTTGAGCTTGAAACCCGGGTTATAGGTCAGGGCCTCGGCGGACTCGGCGGGGGCATCGATCTGCGCGGTAACGCGCCGCATGCGCTCTGGCGGGGAACCCCACCAGTTGGCGCCGGACTTCGTCTTCTTCGGGGTGGAAGATAGCACCGCGACCAGGGAGTTCTTGGACAGCTTGCGCCCGGGCGCGGTAATGCCGGAGTTGCCTACGAAGGAGCGCTTGCCCACCTTGGCTTCGCCGGAGTGAATCCAGCCGCCGCCGAGTTCGTAGCCGCCGATCATGGTGTCATCGGCAAGGAAGGCGCCGTCTTTGACGTCTGTGAGCGCGGGGATCATCACGGCGGTGGAAATCTCCACGTCCTTGCCAATGCGCGCGCCCAAAGCGCGCAGCCACTGCGGGGTCAGCTGCGATGCATACAGCGGGAAGAGCTGCGTGCGGGCCTCATCCATGAGGCGCTCGATGGCCCACAGGCGCCAGCCGGCGGCAGAGCGCACTGGGTTCACGCCGGGCGAGATGCCGATGGACAAGATGCGCACGCCCAGCCAGGTCTGCAGCATGTAGGTGGCAAAGGCCGCGAGCGCCGCAAGGGGAGCGAAGAGCACCGCGCCGATGAAGCGGTTGCCGTCCGTGGAGTGGACCAGCGCCAAATCCACGATGGAGCCGACAAGCACCGCGATGAGCGGCTGCGCGGCCAGGAACAAGGAGGTCGCGCCGTAAATTGCCACCCACCAGGGGCGGCGTTTCGGCGGCTTGGAGGGGAAGCGGTGCTTGGAGCGGCCCACCTTCTTGGCGGGCGAGCCGGACCAGCGCTGGCCGTCCTTGATCTTCTTGCGGCCGGTGACGGTGGACCCCGCCTCCACGTGGGCGTACTTGCCCACCACGGTGCCAGGCAGCAGGGTGGAGCGCGCGCCCACGCGGGCGCCTTCCTTGATGTCGATGGCGCCGACGTGGAGCACGTCGCCGTCCAGCCAGTAGCCGGTGAGATCGACCTCCGGTTCCACCGCGGCGTGCTTGCCCAGGGTGAGCAGGCCCGTCACCGGTGGCAGCGAGTGCAGGTCCACACCGCGCTTCATCTTCACGCCCAGGGCGCGGGCATAGTTATTGACCCAGGTGGCGCCCGCAATGGAGCGCGACCCCGAGGCATCGGCCCACCTTTCCGCGGCCCAAATGCGCAGGTGGGTCGAACCACCGCGCGGGTAATCGCCGGGCGTGATGCCGGCGGTAATGAGGCGCGCGCCAAAGCCGCCGATGGGGATGCGGCCCAGCGGCGTGGCAAAGATGAGTACCAGGGCGATGACCAGCCACCACGGGAAGGGCTGCGCCCAATTAACGCCCAAGGCAGAAGCCACCGTCGAGCCCAGCATGAGCCAGGCCAGCCAGGTGGTCGCAGCCAGCGTCATGGCGGGGATTTGCAGCAGCGTTTGGGTCACGCGGGTCTTCGCGCCCACCGGGGCGACCTCGCGCAGCGGTACCTGTTGCTCCGCCTTTGGGCGCGGTTCGGCGCCGGCGATGAGCTCTGCCAGCGAACCAAGACGTGGGTGATCATAGAGATCGCGGACGGCCACGGTGGGGTAGCGATCGCGGATGTGGCCCACCAGCGTCGCCGCGGCCAGGGAGGTGCCGCCGAGGTCAAAGAAATCGGCGTTCTCATCCTCCACGGATACGCCAAGGGTCTCGACCCAGAGCTCGGCCAGCCACTTCTCGGTCTCTGTCAGTGTGGTCGATTCCACGCCGACGCCGGGTAGCGGCCACGGCAGCGCCTTCTTATCCACCTTGCCGGAGGTGCGCACCGGCAGCTCATCCATCACGCAGATGCGCGGGACCAGCGCCGCAGGCATGGTTTCCGCAAGGCGCTCGTGGGCCACACCGTGGTTAAAGCCGCGCGCCTCATCTTCCAGCGAGACGTATCCCACCAGCACGGATTCGCCGCCGGGGGTCTTTTGCACAGCCACGGCGGAGTTATAGACGTTATCTAGCGCGGCGACGTTCGCGTCGACCTCACCCAGCTCAATGCGGCGCCCGCCAATCTTTACCTGGTCATCCACGCGGCCCACAAAGTACAGGCCGTCTTCTTCCAGACGCACGTGGTCGCCGGTGCGGTAGGCGCGCTGCCAGCCCATAGATTCCAGCGGCGCGTATTTCTCCGCATCCTTCTGCGGGTCCAGGTAGCTAGCCAGGCCCACGCCACCGATGACCAATTCGCCGGTCTCACCCAAGCCAACGGGTCGGCCCTGCTTATCGATGACCACCAAATCCCACCCATTCAGCGGCAGCCCGATCGAAACCGCGCGCCCCGGAATCATCCGTTGCGCACAAGCGACGACGGTGGCCTCCGTGGGGCCGTAGGTATTCCACATCTCGCGGTCTTCGGTGGCCAGGCGGTTCACCAACTCCTGGGAGCAGGCCTCGCCGCCGACGATGAGTAGGCGGATATTATCCAGCGCCTCTGCAGGCCACAGGCCCGCCAGGGTAGGGACCGTGGAGACGACGGTGATATCGCGGCGAATCAGCCACGGTCCAAGGTCCATGCCAGACCGCACCAAGGAGCGCGGGGCCGGAACCAGGCAGCCGCCGTGGCCCCAAGCCAGCCACATCTCTTCACAGGATGCGTCGAAGGCAACGGAAAGCCCGGCCAGCACGCGGTCTTCCGGTCCGAGCGGGCCGTGGGGATGATCGACGAGGAAGAGGCTGGCCTCCGCATCCACGAAGGCGGCCGCAGAGCGGTGGCTTACGGCCACGCCCTTCGGCTTGCCCGTGGATCCGGAGGTAAAGATGATCCACGCGGTGTCTTCTGGCCGCGGGGCCTCGATCTCCTCGGCCGCGTGGCGCGGTTCTTCGCGCAGGAAGCGGAAGCCGTCATCGCTGAACAGGCCATCAATATCGGCCTCACCAAAGACCATCTCCGCGCGCTCATCCGGATCGTCCGCGTCCACCGGCACGTAAGCCGCACCGGCGGCCAGGGTGGACAGGATAGCAAGGTAAAGATCCCGCTTGCCAGAGGTCATCCGGATGCCGATGCGATCGCCACGGCGCACGCCATTGACGTGCAGCTCCGTGGCCCACAGCTGGACCTCGTGGACGAGTTCGGCGTACGTGATGATCTCGCCATCGTCAAGCGCCGCGGCTTCCGGGTGAATCTCAGCGGTGGTGGTAATGATGTCCCACAACGTGCGCGGGCGCGGGGCCAGATCGCGCAGGAGGTACTGCTGCGGGACGCTGGGAAGATCTGTACTATCTTCGGGCTCGTCCATGTTTATGCCTCGTCCTCGTCCGCTGCAATGATGGCCTTGGCCAGCTTGCGCAGGTGCTTGAGCTGCTTATTGGTGGATACGTCGAGCGCATCATCCTCGGCGTTGGCGACGAGCTCCGCCAGGTCCTTGTGGGTCTTGGTGCCCTTCTTGGTGCACGCCACGATTTGGCGGCGGCGGTCCTTGGGATCGCGCTCGCGCTTGGCCCAGCCGCGCTCCTCGAGGGCATCAATAAGCCGCACCATATCGGAGGCGTCGATGGCCAAGGTGTCAGACAGGAAGGACTGGGAGGCGGCATCCGCCTCGACGAGGCAGGTGAGCACCCAGAACTCGCGGATGGTCGTCTGCTTGGTCTGCAGAGCCACCTCGACGCCATCGCGGGTGCGACGGCGCAGGCGCTCTAGCTGGAAGGACGGGGATTCGAGCAGGGAGGTTGGTATGCCAGAATTATTAGTGGAAGCCATACCATCATCATAATCTCAAAAGATGGGTAAAGGCCAATTAATCGCGAACGACGGGCAGGCCATCCGCCTCCCACTTATCGGTGCCGCCCTCAACATTAATAACGTCCCAGCCCAGGGAGTTCTCCAAATACTGGCAGACCTGCGCGCTGCGCCCGCCTAAGTGGCAAATCACATAAATATCGCGGTCCGGGTCGATTTCCTGGATGCGACCCGTTATCTCACTCATCGGAATATGGGTGGCACCCTGCGCGTGCACGGTGGCCCATTCGTCGTTTTCGCGCACATCAATAAGCTGTGCGCCCGCTGGAACTTCGGTGGGTTGTACGTTTTGCATACCCCGCAGTCTACGTGCCGCGCGCTAGCCGCCGTAGGTGGCCGCGGACAGGTACTGCAAGATCGCCTTCACGCGGCGGTTATCCTCGCTGGGATCCAGGCGCAGCTTGGTAAAGATATTGGACACGTGCTTGGCCACCGCAGCGTTCGAGAGCACCAGCTCGGCGGCGATGTCCTTATTGGACTTCCCGCGCGACATCAGCTCTAAGACCTCGCGCTCGCGCGGGCTGAGCTCGCCCAACCCGCTGCGCCCAGAGCGCATGAGTGCCTGCGCCACCGTTGGATCGATGACCGTGCCGCCCTGGGCCACCACCTCCAGGCTGGCCAGGAAATCGCGCACCTCAGAGACGCGATCCTTAAGCAGGTACCCAGTACCCGCATCCGGGGAATCAAACAGTGCGACCGCATACGCCGGCGCAACGTACTGCGATAGCACCATCACCGGCAGGCCCGGATAAGCCCGGCGCAGTGCCACTGCCGCCTTCAGCCCATCATCGCCCATCTCCGGCGGCATGCGCACATCCGTTATCACCACATCCGGCAATTGGGCACTCAGCTTGCCGATGACCCCCTCCAGCTCCACCGCCGTTCCCGCCCTGCCCACAACCTCGTGGCCACGGCGCTCCAAGAGCCCGGCAAGCCCCTCGCGCAGGATCGCGGAGTCATCCGCAATCACAATCCTTAATCCACTCATGCTGATACTCCCGTCTGCCCACGCTCCAAAAGGAGCGGAATCGTGCACCTTACCCGCGTCGGTCCTCCCTCCGGCGAGGACAGCGACATCTCCCCGCCAAAGGCCGCCAGCCGCTCGGCCATGCCGGCCAGCCCGCGCCCCGGCTCAATCCGCGCCCCGCCCGGGCCCTCATCCACGACCGAGATATGCAGCGCCGCATCCGAGGTGATGAGCACCGAAACCGGCGCGCCGGGCGCGTGCTTCGCGGCATTGGTCAACGCCTCTGTGCCGAAGAAATAACCGCAGGCCAGCACGCTGGCGGAAAGTTGCGGCAACGGGTGTGGGGCGTAGACGCTGACGTGGGGGCCGTGGGCGGAGGCGGCATCGGCAAGCGCGGCCACCAAACCGTGATCCTGGAGGACCTGCGGGTGAATGCCGTGCACCGTCGCGCGCAGCGAACGCAGGCCGCGATCCACGTCCCGCTTCGCGGCGGTGAGCAGCTCGGCCTCAGAGCCGGTGGCATCCAGCAGGGCCTCACCGAGCTTCATGCTTGCCGCCACCAAATATTGCTGCGCGCCATCGTGCAGATCCCGCTCGATGCGGGCGCGCTCTACCTCGTAGGCATCCGCAATCGCGCGGCGCGAGGCCGTCAGCTCCGCGATGACCCGCGCCTGCCGCTCCTCATTGCTGGTGGCCTGCTTCTTGCTGAAAAACACGCCCCCAAGCCTAATCGCGCGCGCCCCGGGCAGGGGTAAAGCTAGCACTACCCGGAAAGTATCCTTAGCGCTGTAGGAATAGCGCGCCCGGCACGGTGAAATGAACAGCATGACACAGACACTTTCCCTCCACGACATCACGAAGGATTTCGGCGGCGGCCCCGTGCTGGCCGGCATCACCCTGGACATCACCCCGGGCGAGCTCGTCGCCATCATGGGGCCTTCCGGCTCCGGCAAATCCACGCTGCTGCACTGCATGTCCGGCGCGCTCACGCCCACCGACGGCAGCGTCCACTTCGGTGACGAAGACATCTCCACGCTTTCCGATGCCGCCCGCTCCCGCACCCGCCTCCGCCACTTCGGCTTTGTCTTCCAAGACGGACAGCTTTTGCCGGAGCTGACCAACCTGGACAATGTGGCGCTGCCCGCGATGCTCAACGGCCTGGGCCGGCGTGCGGCCCGCGCGAAGGCGCTGTCGCTGCTGGACCAGCTGGGGCTCGGCGATCTCGCAGAGCGCCGCCCCGCCCAAGTCTCCGGCGGCCAAGCCCAGCGCGTGACCATCGCCCGCGCCCTCGTGGCCAACCCCGGCGTCGTCTTTGCCGATGAACCCACCGGCGCCCTCGACCAAGCCACCGGCCACGAGGTCATGCAGATGCTGACCACCACCGTGCGCCAATCCGGCGCCAGCCTGGTCATGGTCACCCACGACCCCAAGGTGGCGGACTGGATGCAGCGCCGCGTGGAAATCCGCGACGGCATCATTCACGATGACCGCCGCCTAGGGGTGCAGCCATGAACACCGCGACCCTAGTCCTCGGCCTCCAGCGCGAATCCGTCCGCGCCCGCTCCGGTGCGGGCATCGTCAGCGTGCTGGCCATCGTGAGCCTGACACTGGGCGCTGCCATCGCCTTCCTCGTCGCCGGCGGCACCTGGATGTTCTGGCAGCGCGCCCACCACCCAGAAGACGCCGTGCCCGCCCTGCGCGCCGCCGCCGGCGAAAACCCGGAAAATTACTTCCTGCCCTGGTTCGTCCTCGCGCTCATGGCCTGCGCCTTTATCGTTCCCGCCCTGTTTAACCTGACCACGCAGGCCGCCGTCCTCGGCGCCTCCGGCCGGGAACAGCGCCTGTCCACCCTCCGCCTTCTGGGCCTAAGCTCCCACCAAGTTGAGCGCATGGCCGCCGTGGAGACCGGCATCCAAGCCCTCATCGGCATCGTGCTGGGCTGGCTCATCAGCGTGCTCATCGCCCCCGTCTTCACGCACGTGAAATTCCAGGACCGCCCCGTCGCCTTCGAGGAAATCATCCTGCCCTGGTGGGGATACCTCGCGGTGGCCGTAGTCCTCTTTCTCCTCGCTCTCGCCGCGGCCCTTGCCGGCATGCGGCGCGTGCGCGTCAGCCCCGTCGGCGTGGCCAAGCGCCAGATGCCCGCTGCTTTTAGGTGGTGGCGCCTCATCGCCTTCCTCCTCATCGTCACCGTCGGCGGTGCCCTGCTCAAAGGCAAATCCGGCGCACCCGAAATCTCCGTGGCCGTCGTGCTCTTCGCGGTGGTCATGAGCATCAACCTGGTCGCGCCCTACCTCCTGCAAATCGGCGCCCGCCTTTTGGCTTTGCTCCCCGGCACCGCACACCTCGTGGCCTGCCAGCGCGTGGGCGCCAACGCCCGCCGCGCCTGGCGGCAAAGCGCGGCCATCGGCTTCTTCGGCTTTCTCGCCGGCTTCCTCATGGGCGCGCCCATGGGCACCGACGCGCTTGCCACTGCGATGAAGGAAGAACAAGAAACGGGCATCATGTTCCGAGACGTCTCCACCGGCGTCGTCCTGACCTTGTTCTTCGGCTTCGCGCTGACCAGCATGTCCATCTTCCTCGGCCAAGTATCGTCCGCCTTCGAGGACAAGGAACTCATCCGCTCCCTCGACCTGATGGGCGTGCCGCGCCGCTTCCAATTCCGCACGAACGCCCTCGCCGTGATGGGACCCATCGTCGCGCTCAGCCTCTTCGGCTTCCTCTTCGGCGGCGGCATCGCCGGCCTGATGTTTTTTAGCACCGTTTGGGAGGAAGGCGTCGACCTCGCCGGGCGGCTCCTCATTTCCTTCAGCTTCCTCGCCGTGGGCTGGGCGGTGACCTTTCTCGCCATCGCGCTGGTCGAGCCCCTGCGCGGCCACGTTCTCCGCAGCGGCCGCCGCAAGGAATAACCGGTTTCCTGCGCTTCGGTCGCCTTGGGCTTTGCTTTACTGAGCTTAGCTCGCCCTGGGCCCGGCCTTTGGCCCTAGCGCCGCGCGCCCTCATGCCGCCACAAGCGGTGCCATTGCCACGGCGGCCGCGCAAAGGGCCGCTTATTCTTCGCCGTGGCCATTACCTGCTGCACCACGAAATCCGGGTAGTGGTCAATCGTCGTCGCGGTGAAGTGGAGGGGCTTCCAGCCGCGATGGACGGCATCGTTAAGCTTGTGCCGGTCCAACTCAAACTGGCGGCGATTTTCGCCCCGGTGGTAGGCGTAGCCATCGACCTCGATGGCGATCTTGTGCTCCTCAATCACCAGATCCCAGTGGTAAGGGCCTATTTTTATGTTGTTATGCACCGTGAAATGCGGCGCGAGGGCGCGCGTAATCTGGCGCTCCGGCACGCTATCCGTGCCGATGATCGCCCTGTCCAACGCCCGCTTTACCGGGCGCGGAAACCGCTGGTAGTCCAGCTTATTCAGCTCCAGCCGTTGGAGCCCGTCCTTGCCGGAGTAAAAGTCCTCGAGGAAGGCGACCGCATCATCCTCCGGCATCGCCTCGACCGCCTGCAGTGGATTGCACACGGTGACGCCGTCCCAGGTCAACGCGCCCTTCGGCCGGGCGCGGCGCGAAGTGAAGTACTTACTCGACGGCAGTGATGAGCTGCGCAAGAACTCCAGTGGAAAGCGCAGCGGCTTATCGACGTGCTTGAGCGCCGCCGAGTAGCCGTCGAGCGCGCAATCCGGCCATTGCTCGCTCATGATGCGCGCGAGCTGGTTCGGCGTCGGCTCCTCCGACAGGCAGAAGCCGTTCGCAATCCGGACGGCGCCGTGGCGTACCGCTTGCTGAGCGGCACTTTTCCCCCGAAAAATTTCCATTTGTATCCCTCGATCCCCCCGAAGCGAAGGTTGTGTGGTCCGTTTAGGCGCTTATTCAGCGCGGTTGGGTGCTTGGTTGGAGCCTGGTTGGTGCTCGTTTGATGCTTGCTTGATGCGTTTTAACAAATAGTGGCCCCAAACCTCACGGTTTCCATGGCCTATTTGCAAAAACGCATCAGGTGGCCGCCAAAAACGCATCAGCTGGGCCTCAAAACAGGCCAGTCACGCGCCAAAACGGCCCAGTTGGCCGCGAAAATCCGCGGCCAAACCCCGAACCCCCGAGAAACCCAGCAGCCTACTTCAGGCGAGCCTTGGCCTCTTCCAGAATCTTCTCGGCCTCGGCCTTGTCGCCCCAGCCGGAGCCGGAAACTTCCTTGTTGGGCTCGAGGTCCTTGTAGTGGACGAAGAAGTGCTCGATTTCGTCCTTGATGTGCTGTTCCACATCGTCGATGTCCTGGTAGCGCTCCCAGCGTGGGTCATCGATGACGGCAAGCAGCTTGTCGTCGCCGCCGGCCTCATCGGTCATCTTGAACACGCCGACGATGCGGGCTTCAACGATGACACCTGGGAAAACGGGCTCGGGGAGGATGACGAGGGCGTCGAGGGGATCGCCGTCTTCGCCAAGCGTGTGGTCGATGAAGCCGTAGTCGGCGGGGTAGGCCATTGGGGTGAACAGGTAGCGGTCCAGGTAGACCTTGCCGGACTCGTGGTCCACCTCGTACTTATTGCGGGAGCCCTTTGGGATTTCAATGGTTACTTCAACGCTCACGGCGATGTCCTCCATGTGGGATTGGGTGTTAATTACCGTCAATAGTCTAGCGCGTTGCCCATCCGCGCTAGGGTTGGTGGCGATGAAAGCAAAGAAGGTTTGGTGGTCAGTAACCGCGCTGGTGGTCACGGCGGCGGTCGGGGGTACGGCTGCGCTGGGGGTTAGCATCCAGCGCGAGTACGGCGATCTTTCGCATGGCGAGGCCGAAACGGTGCAGGCTCCGGAAAATCCCCTGCTGCCGGCTAAGGCGCAGGACGTGGACTTTGCGGCGCTCAGCGCAAAGCTCGCTGAGCTGGGCAAGAGCGAGGATTTGGCCAACTTTGGCGGGCAGGTCATCGATAGTGAGACCGGCACGGTGGTCTGGGAGCGCGACGCGGATAAGGCGCTGACCCCGGCTTCCTCGACGAAGGTGCTCACCACCGCCGCGGCAACGCTCGCCCTGGATGAGTCGAAGCGGATTACCACCAAGGTCTACCGCGGCAAGGACCCGAACAATGTGGTGATCAAGGCGGCTGGCGATGTCTGGATGACCAACGAGCAGCTCGATGACCTGGCGGATCAGATTAAAAAGACCGGTACCCAGGTCGCGGGCGTGTACATCGATACCTCCGCGTGGGCGGGCGAGCCGCAGGCACCGGGCTGGGATCCGGAAAACGTCGATGAGGGCTTCGTCGCGCCCATGGAACCGGCCATGCTGTACGGCGGGCGCATTGGCGCTACGGAGGGGGATGTGCCGCGCAGCCACACCCCGGCCCTCGACGTTGCGGGCGAGCTGGCCAAGCGCCTGGGCACGGATAAATTCGCCGCGGGCACGATGGCTGACGGTGCGGAGGAGCTGGCCAGCGTCGAGTCGGATCCCCTGGGCGAGCGTGCGCTGGAGATGGTGCGGCATTCCGATAACGTCATGGCAGAGGCAATTGCCCGCGAGCTTGCCGATGCCCGCGGCAAGCAGCCCAGCTTCCAAGCCGATACCCAAGCCACGCTGGACGTGCTGCGCGAGCACGGGTTCGATGTGAGTGGCGTGGATATCAAGGACAACTCGGGTCTTTCGGTAGATAACCGGTTGAGCGCGAGCGTGCTGGCTGAGATTGTCAACGGCGCGGTGGAGGACCCGCAGCTGCGTCCCTTGGCTGCGTATTTGCCGGTAGCAGGAGGTGACGGCACGCTGCACGAGCGCTACGGGGAATCCACGGCGCGCGGATTTGTTCGGGCGAAGACCGGCACATTGACCGGCGTATCCGCGCTGGCGGGCACCGCGCAAGGCCAATCCGGGCGCGTGTATTCCTTTGCGTTCTTGGTCAATGATGGCGAGATTATGGCGGCTCGCGCGGCCCAAGACGACCTCGCCGCGGCGCTGCACGAGTTCTAAATGAGTCCACAGCCTGGAGTAACGCCGTTTTGGCCGCGGGTCTCACCGCATTTTTTGGCCTGCCGACGCGCGGTCCGCGCGGCAAAGATGGAACACACCGTGGCGGTGGGGCTATCTGGCGGCGCAGATTCTTTGGCACTGTGCGCGGCGATGATCGCAGAGGGCCACGATGTCATCGCGCTGTGCGTCGACCACGGTTTGCAGGACGGTTCGCGTGAGCAGGCTGAGAAGGCGGCTCGGCAAGCAGAAAGCTTGGGTGCGCGGGCGCGGGTGCTCGTGGTACGGGTGCCGGAGGAAGCGGGGAATTCGCTGGAAGCGGCGGCTCGGCAAGAGCGCTACCGAGCGATGTCCGCAGCCGCGCGCGAAGGCGCAGCTGCGCGCGGGGGAGAAAGGGCGCTGGAGATTGCCGTGGCGCATACGGCCGATGACCAGGCGGAAACGCTCCTTCTTGGCGCCCTGCGCGGCCGGGTGGCCGGCATGCCGGAGCGGTCAGTAGTGGAAGGCGCGCGGATTGTGCGGCCATTCCTGCAGGTGCGCCGTTCCGATACGGAGGGCGCGTGCGCAGAGCTGGGGCTGGACGTGTGGCAGGATCCACAGAATGCGGATACGGATTTTCGGCGGGTAGCGCTGCGCCAGGAAATCATCCCGGAGTTATCGCGGGTCATCGGCGGTGATGCGGTACCGGCGTTGGCGCAAGCGGCGATGGATACCGCGCGCGATGAAGAATACCTCGCCACGCCGACCACCGCGGACTGTGCGGAATTGGCCGCGCTGCCGGAGCCGCGACGCCGGCGCGCTATTGCGGCCTGGCTCATCGAGCGGGGAGTGAAGGTGACAAGGGAGGGGATTGGGGGCATCGGCAAGCTGTGTACCAACTGGCACGGACAAGGGCCGGTGGCTGTGAGTTCGGCGCGGCAAGCGGGGCAGAGGTTGGAAGTAGCACGTATAGGTGGCAAACTGGCACTATTGTCTGGTCATTAAAGGAGCGCACACGTGCACGACAAGAAAGACTTCGCCGTCCCCGCAAACCGCTACGGAGACGATGTAGAAGCAATCCTCATCACGGAAGAGGAAATCAAAGACCGCGTCCAGCAGCTGGCGGATGCGGTGTCTGAAAAATATGCCGACGCCGAGCAAGACCTGCTTTTGGTCTGCGTATTAAAGGGTGCGGCCTTTTTCCTGACGGACTTCGCGCGCAAGCTATCTATTCCCTCGGAGCTGGAGTTTATGGCCGTCTCCTCGTATGGCGCCTCCACGTCTTCTTCTGGGGTGGTGCGCATCTTGAAGGACTTGGACCGCGATATCGCCGGGCGCGATGTGGTCATCGTGGAAGACATCATCGACTCGGGCCTGACGCTATCCTGGCTCATTCGCAATCTGCAGGGGCGCAACCCGAAGTCGCTCAACGTGGTGACCTTGTTGCGCAAGCCGGAAGTGGTAAAAGCGCAGATCGATCTGCTCGATGTGGGCTTTGATATCCCCAATGAATTCGTCATTGGCTATGGCCTTGACTACGCGGAACGCTACCGCGACCTGCCCTTTGTGGGCACCCTTCACCCTGATGTCTATACCACCAACTAAAATCGCGCAGTAATGAAAAACAATAAACTCCTTCGCTACGGCGGCATTGCGGCACTGATCCTCGTAGCGCTGTACGCCTTTACGTTTTTTAGCAACGAGACCCGCGGATATGTGGACACGGATACCTCCGTGGCCCTGAAACAGCTGCAGGATAAAAACGTTGACGAGGTAGAAATTGATGACCGCGAGCAGCGCCTGCGCATCAAGCTCAAGGACGAAATCACGGTAGAAGAGCGCGAGGGCGTACAAGAGATCGTGTCTCAGTACCCCGCGCGCGCCTCCGAGCAGGTCTTTGATGCGGTCAAGGATTCGGGTGCGGAGAAGTATCAGACCAACGTCACCCAGGATTCGTTCTTGGGCTCCATGCTCAGCTTCCTGCTGCCGATGGTCATCCTCTTCGCCCTGCTGTTCTGGCTCATGTCCCGCATGCAGCAGGGTGCAGGCGGCATGTTCGGCATCGGCAGCTCCAAGGCCAAGGAGCTGACCAAGGATATGCCGACCAATACCTTCGAGGATGTTGCCGGCGTCGATGAGGCCGTGGATGAGCTGCAGGAAATCAAGGACTTCCTTGATGATCCTTCCCGTTATTACGAGCTCGGCGCGAAGATTCCGCGTGGCGTGCTGCTTTATGGCCCTCCGGGTACCGGTAAGACCCTGTTGGCCCGCGCCGTTGCGGGCGAGGCCGGCGTGCCTTTTTATTCCATCTCCGGTTCGGACTTCGTGGAGATGTTCGTCGGTGTGGGTGCCTCCCGCGTGCGTGATCTGTTCAAGCAGGCCAAGGAGCACAGCCCGTGCATTATCTTCGTGGACGAGATCGACGCCGTGGGGCGCCAGCGCGGATCCGGAACCGGCGGCGGGCACGATGAGCGCGAGCAGACCCTGAACCAGCTGCTGGTGGAGATGGACGGCTTTGGCGATCGCGAGGGCGTTATCCTCATCGCGGCCACCAACCGTCCAGATATCTTGGACCCGGCACTGTTGCGCCCGGGCCGTTTCGACCGCCAGATTCCGGTCACCAACCCGGATCTGGCCGGCCGCGAGCAGATCCTGCGCGTCCACGCCAAGGACAAGCCTTTGGCGGAAGAGGTCGATGTGGCGCAGCTGGCCAAGCGCACCGCCGGCATGTCCGGTGCGGACCTTGCCAATGTGCTTAACGAGGCCGCGCTTCTCACCGCCCGCATCGGCGGCAACGTCATTACTTATGACGCGCTGGAAGAAGCCACCGACCGCGTGGTGGGCGGTCCACGGCGCCAGGGCAAGATCATCTCCGAGCACGAGAAGAAGGTCACCGCCTACCACGAGGGCGGCCACACCCTGTCCGCGTGGGCACTCAAGGATATCGAGCGCGTGTACAAGGTCACCATCCTGGCCCGCGGCCGCACCGGTGGCCACGCCATGACCTCGCAGGAAGACGACAAGGGCATGTACACCCGCGACGAGCTGTTTTCCCGTTTGGTCTTTGCCATGGGTGGCCGCGCCGCCGAGGAATTGGTATTCGGTGCTCCCACCACGGGTGCGTCCTCCGATATCGAGAACGCCACCAAGATCGCCCGCGCGATGCTGACCGAATACGGCTTTTCTCCTGACTTGGGCACCGTCAAGTACGGCCAGGAGCAGGGCGATCCGTTCAGCCAGATGGGCGGGGGTGGCGGCTCCATCGATTACTCGGATGACGTTGCCGCCAAGATCGATGAGCAGATGCGCTACCTCCTCGAGCGCGCGCACGAGCAGGCCTACGACATCCTGCGCACCAACCGCGAGTTCTTGGACAAGCTGGCCGAGGCCCTCCTGGAAAAGGAGACCCTGCGCCGACCGGATCTGGAGAGCATCTTCGACGGCATCGTGCCGCGCGATGCCTATGATGTCTTCCCCGGCGAAGACGATCGCTTCCCGCGCCAGATTGGTTACGCGCCGGTCAAGACCCCGGTTGAGCTGGCCAAGGAGCGCGGCGAGGAACTTCCTAAACGCATGACGCTTCTCGATGCCTCCCGGGCCGCCCGCGAGCGCCGCCTCGCCGGCGAGGAGATCAAGGGCGAGGTTGGCTTCAACTTTGGTCAGCACGCCGGGGACTACGTGGACCCGGAAACGGTGCGTGAGCTGCACGGCGGTGACAGCAGCCACCGCGATGGTCGAACTGACCAGAGCGGCCGCAGCGGCCGAGACAACCAGAACGACCGCGCGGACCAGAGCGACCACGGCAGCAGCGACCGCGACACCAGCAATGACGGTGGAGAAGGGCGAGCGGATTCGGCATCGGAAAGCAGGGGCAAGCACCACAAGCCAGAGGGAGAAACCAGCCAATGGTTCACCCCAGGCTGGAATGAGTCTTCCCGCCGCGATAACCCCTACGCGCGCGATGCGGAAAAGCCGCGCGATGATAAAGAGTAAGAAGTACGTGCATGTCTGAAAATCACACTGATAACCAGCAGGTGCCCGCCCGCGCACCGTATGACCAGGAGCGGGCGGAGGCGGCCGTCCGCGAGCTACTCTTTGCCGTGGGCGAGGACCCTGACCGCGAAGGACTGCGCGAAACCCCGGCCCGTGTGGCCCGCGCTTACCGCGAGGTCTTCGCCGGCCTGCACGAGGACCCGACGGAGGTGCTGCACAAGACCTTTGCGGAGGACCACCAGGAACTGGTCTTGGTGCGCGATATTCCCATCTATTCCACCTGCGAGCACCACCTCGTGCCGTTTTATGGGGTGGCGCATATTGGCTATATCCCCGGCAAGGACGGGCACGTGACCGGGTTGAGCAAGCTGGCGCGCCTGGCGGATATGTACGCCAAGCGCCCGCAGGTTCAGGAGCGCCTGACCCAGCAGATTGCCGATGCCCTCGTGGATGTCCTCGAGGCCCAATCCGTCATCGTGGTCATCGAGTGCGAGCACCTGTGCATGGCCATGCGGGGCATCCGCAAGCCGGGCGCGACCACAACGACCTCCGCGGTGCGCGGCGGGTTTAAAAATAACGCGGCCTCCCGCGCGGAAGTGCTCAGCTTCATTCGTACGTAGCGCGTACGCAGTCGAGTTTGTCGAGCGAAAAGGAGAACGCAGTGCACCCGGCTTCCTCAGTTGGAGAATTGACCATCCCGAAGCGCACGCTCGTCATGGGCATCGTGAATGTTACGAAGGATTCCTTTTCCGATGGCGGGCGGTGGCTCGACTTCGACGCCGCCACCACTCATGCCCGTGAGCTGGTGGAACAGGGTGCGGACATGATCGATGTGGGCGGCGAATCCACCCGCCCGGGTGCGGTGCGCGTGGAGGCGCAGGAAGAGGCCGACCGCGTGGTCCCGGTCATCCAGGCGCTGCACGAGCAGGGCATTCGCACCTCGGTGGATACGATGCGCGCCTCGGTTGCCGCCGCGGCGGCTGCGGCCGGGGTGGACATGATTAACGATGTCTCCGGCGGCCTTGCCGATCCTGAAATGTATGCCGCCATGGCTGATGCCGGCGTGCCCGTTTGCCTCATGCACTGGCGCACTCTCCAGGAAGGCGCGTTCGGATCCGCGGCGGGCACGGCCGATCACGGCGGCGATGTGGTCCGCGACGTGCACGAGACCCTCGCCCAGCTGAGCCAAAACGCCCTGGATGCAGGCGTGAAAAAGGACAATATCGTGCTGGATCCGGGCCTCGGCTTTGCCAAGAGCCCACAGGATAACTGGGCGCTGCTTAAGGCCCTGCCCGAGTTCCTGGACGGCGAGTTCCCCATCCTGGTGGGCGCCTCGCGCAAGCGCTTCCTCGCCGCTATCCGGGAAGACCGCGGGGTAGAGGCGAGCCCTTTGCTTGCCGATCCCGCCACCGCCGCCGTGACCGCCATTTCCGCCCAGATGGGCGCGTGGGGCGTGCGCGTGCACGAGGTGGGCGTATCCCGCGATGCCGTCGACGTGGCCGCCGCGTGGAACGCCGGCGAGTCCTATGTAGGCGGCGCCAATGCCACCGGCAGCTACCGCAATGCCGCCACCGGCACGGGCACAGTGACCTCTACCGCGATGGGTACGGAAAGGAATTAACCATGGCAGATCGCATCGAATTAACCGGCCTGGAATGCTTTGGCTACCACGGCGTCTTTGATGAGGAAAAACGCACCGGCCAGCCCTTCATCGTCGATATCACCTGCTGGTCCGAGTTTGCCGAGGCCGCAGCTCACGATGATCTGACCAAGACCATCAATTACGCCGAGCTTGCCGATGTCGCCGCCAGCATCGTCGAAGGCCCCTCCCGCGATCTCATTGAGACCGTCGCCAGCGAGGTGGCCGATACCATCATGGAATCCTTCGCCGACCTGCACGCGGTGGAAGTGACCGTGCACAAGCCCAAGGCGCCGATCCCGCGCACTTTTGCCGATGTCGCCGTCGTCGCCCGCCGCTCCCGCAAGCACGCGCGCACCGGAGCCCCACGGCCCGCTCCGCAGGTGGGAACTCCGCAGGGAGCCGACGCGCAGCGCCCCGGCACGAACCCCGGGAGTCAGTAATGCGCGCGGTACTATCCATCGGCTCCAATATGGATGACCGCGTGGAGCTTTTGCGCACGGTATTTACCGAGTTCCGCGAGGACATCGTGGCGGCCTCGCCCGTCTATGCCACCCCGCCGTGGGGAGTAACGGACCAGGATGAATTCTTGAATGCGGTGCTCATCGTGGACGTCGAGGAGAGCCCGCTGGAGCTCTTACGGCGCGGCCAGAAGCTGGAAGAGGCGGCTGAGCGCGTGCGCGTGCGCCACTGGGGCCCGCGCACCCTGGACGTGGACATCGTCGATATCGAGGGCTATAGCTCCTCCGATGCGGAACTTATCGTCCCGCATCCCTATGCCCACGAGCGCGCATTCGTGCTTATACCCTGGTTGGCCGCCGAGCCGGCTGCTAAGTTGAAGGGACAGGATGTCTCCGCGCTGGTTGCCGCGTTGGACCCGCAGGAAACCGTCAATATCCACCGCTTGGGCCTGATGGAGGAGTTATGAAACGGACCTCGCTCGGTGCGCTTATCGGTGTTGGGATATTCATGGCAGCCGCGGCGGCCATCCTCACCACGCGCTTTTATGGCTCCATGATGTCCATCCCGGTTACGGTATCTGCCACGCTATGGCTCATGGTGGTGGTGTGCTTGGGGCTTACCTGGAAAGTGGATAAGGCCACCGATGAGGATCACGGCATCGGGCTAGATAATTCGCAGCTTAATCCGATGACCATCGCGCAGTTCATGCTGGTGGGCAAGGCTTCGGCGTGGACGGGTGCGATCGTCGGCGGGCTCTATGCAGGGGTGGCGGTGTATGTCATCCCGAATGCGGGCACCCTTGTCGCGGCTTCCGATGATCTGGTGGGAGTGCTCGCATCCGCGATTGGCGGCATCGCCATGTCTGCGGCTGGCCTGCGATTGGAGCGACACTGTGAGACCCCGCCGCCACCGGACGGGCTTCAAGCGGTACATTAGGGAACATGACTCAGCCGCGCTCTTCTTCCAAAAACTCGTCGTCCTCGCCAGATTGGGGACAAATTGGGATTATCGCCCTCGTCATCTTGGCCGTTATCGCCAGCATCGTCATGCTCATTTCCGGCTCCGCAGCGGCGCTCAAGATTGCGCTGATTGCCGCCCTGTGGGCCGCAGTGGTGGGCTTTTTCTTGGTGATGCGCTACCGCCGCCAGGCCGAGGAATCCGTGACCAAGCTGGAGCTGCAGGAGCGCGCCCACCGCGCGGAGCTCAAGCAGGCCCGCGCAGCCGAAGGCAAGGAGCTGCCGGATCAGCAAATCCTCGATGAGATCCGCACCGAGCTGGCCTCTATCCGGAAGCAGATCGAGGATTTGTCCGGCCACGATTTCACCTACGAGCCAGCCGCCTTGCACGCGGAGGCGCGCCGCATCATGGAGCTGGAGGCGCAGACCGCCGCGGCGTCCCACCACAGGGAAGAAAACGTCGACTTTGAGCAAACGTCTACCGGCGCGCCGTCTGCCGATGCCATCGCTGGCCGCCTGGGCAATCAACCCTCCGGCGAGCACGCGGACTCTAACCCGCTCAATGACATCATCAGCGAAAACACCCGCGCGCAGCGCAGCTCTTCCCGGACCGATAATGCCGCTAAGCCCGCCCACTCCGAGCAGCTTGCCGATGCCCCCAAGCCCGCCACGTCCAGCGAGGCCGCGGGGGCGAAGGAGCCGAAGGACGTTTCCTTCGATACCGGCAGCTTCCAGGCCGTGCGCTGGGATTCGGGTGGGGACTCCAATATCAAGCGCCAAGGCTCTCGGCAGTCGGGCTCTGGCAACGCAGCTCACTCTGGCGCACGAGGTAGCCACCGCAAGCCAGAGGCTGATACCGCAGCCGAGCCCGCTTCCGATGCGGTGACCCAGAACATCCCGCAGCAAACCACAGGCAAGGATGCGCGCGAGGAATATAAGGGCTCGGGACACCACGTGGCCGCCGAGCAGAAGCAATCGGCCTCGCGCCGCCAGCAGCAGACCCGCGGCCGCCGCCGCAGCGATGAACAGCGCGATGGTTCCGTGTCCGTGTCGGAGCTATTGGCACAGATGAAGAAGGATAAATAAATGCGTCCACCGCGCATGCGCGTTGCCCTTTTCGGGCGCAGCCTCGCCGGGATCTCCCTGGCCACTGCCATGGAGCGCGCCGGCCATACCGTGGAGATGCTTGATGATCCGGCCGAGCTTGGCTCCTTCCAGGCACTGATTCTTGCCGTGGGTGAGGCACGGCTGGATGCTGCTGTAGAGCTTGTTGAGGACCACGTACACAAGGGTCTCATCGCTTTCCACACGTGCCTGTCCCGAGGCGTGCAAGGCCTTGACCCGCTGGAGACCCACGGCTGCATCGTGGCGGCCGTCGCACCCATGGCGGGCGGGCGCTGGGCAGTATCCACGCTAGATGAGCTGGGAGAAAACATCGCTGACTTCGTAGTGAGCGAATTCCGGGGGCAGGCAGTGCCGCTTTCCGATGCCGAACGTCCCGCCTTCGCCGCCCGCTCCTACTACATAGAAATGCTTAGCCGCCTGCACCTAGCAGCTGCCGTAGAAGCCAATTTCTTTGCCGAGTTTGATGAGATCCCACCGTCTGAATTCGACATCGATTCAGAAGACATCATCGCAGCCTATCGCGGTGCCACGGATCCCGGAATGCGCCGCCACTACTTAGAAACCGCTCGGCGCTTGGGTGAAGTAGAAGATCGCACCGAATTGGAAATGTGGGCCTTGCAGGAGGAATCCCGATGAGCTTGAAGATGGGACAAGCCACCGTCATCAGCGAGGTCGACCGCATCCGCATGGTGGGTAGCGCGCTGCGCAAGACCGGCCGCCCTGTGGCCTTCGTGCCATTGACCACCGGCGTGCATGCTGGGCATATCGCGCTGGTGCGTGCGGCCCGCCGCATCCGCGGCGCGGTGACTGTCGTGGCGCTCCAAGAACCTCGTGCCGAGGATGTAGATCTCCTGCGCGCCGAGGGCGTGGACGTCATCTGGGATTACACTCCCGAGAAGCTCTGGCCTCATGGTCGCCGGATTACTATCTCGGCTCGCGGCGTCGCCGTCGAACGCGACGCCGCGAACTCCGCCGCTGCCGAGCAGACGCCTGATGCTGAATCTGCACCTGAAGGCTTAGAGCCCGATCTATCAGGCGAGCTCACCCTCTACCTCACGCTGATGATGGCACTGTCGCCCACCGATGTCCTCATCGGGGAAAAAGACTACGAGCTCCTCTTGGCCATTCACCATGCGGTGCAGGACCTGCACCTCGGGGTTCGCGTGCAGGGCGTACCCGCCGTGCGCATGCCCGATGGCGTGGTGATGAGCCTGCGCAATACCCGCGTGCCCGAAGATAAGAGGGAGGACGTAGCCGCCCTGTCCGCCGCGCTTACCGCCGGGGCACATGCCGCAGAGGCGGGGGCAGACAAGGTTCGCGAGGTTGCCGCAGGTGTCCTAGAAGCCGCCGGCGTTGAACCGGAATACTTAGAGGTGCGCGGCCGCGATCTGGGCGAGCCACCCGCCGAGGGCGATGCCCGCCTGCTCGTTGCGGCCACCATTGGCGGAGTTAGATTAATTGACAACGTTGGCCTGCCGTTGGGGATTGGTTTCACTAATATTGAAGAGCACGAGGCTAAGGCCGAGCTCGAGCGCGAAAAGCAGCGCGAACAAGACCAATCCCCGGAGGGCTAATGACCGAAATCCACATCCGCGACCTCGACCCGCGCGATGAGCCCAAGGCGATTGAGTTTGCCATCGAAGGCATGCACCTGCATTGGTTTGTGAAGAACCCGCGCTTCGAGCGCGCCTACGGCCGTTACTTTTGGGATTTAGAGCGGGCCCAGGCCACCGATATTTTGGCCGCCTATGCCGATGATGGGCGTTTCCTCGGCGTGATTCTGGCATCGATTAAAGGCGAACCAGCGCTGCCGTATCCGTGGTGGCGCAAGGCTTATGTCAAGGCCGTGGATCTCTTCAATAGCCTGCGCCCTGGCGGGCACCGCGGTGACTATGATGCCGCGAACGAGGACATGTTGGTCAGCTACCTGGCCGAAAATACCGTGGACGGAGAGATCGGCTTTCTCGTCGCTGACCCGAACTCGGGTGTAAAAGGCGTGGGCACCGCGCTCATTGAGGCCTTTGAGGAGCGCCACCCCGGCAAGGATATTTACCTTTACACCGACGATGGCTGCACCTATCAGTTCTACGATTCCCGCGGTTTTGAGCGGGTGGGGGAGAAGCAAATCTCCATCGATAAGGACCGCGACCTTACCTGCATGCTGTACGTGCGCCACGTGGCGTGAGGCTACCGCGTCACGCCACGCAAACGAGCGCAGCTTCACGCTACGCAAACGAACGGAGCGTCACGCCACGCAACGCAGCCACATCGGCGAACGCTACAGACTTCGCGGCACGAACTCTCGCGGCGCGGGTCCTCCCCGCGCCACCCGCGCCGCGCTAATTCGCCAGTGCGCCCATCGGATCCCACGCTGGCAGGGTGGTGATATCGGAGGATTTGAGCGCCTCTTGGTACTGCTCAGGCAGGCGGGACGGGTGGACGGCGATCTCGAAGACGTACTCGTCAAACCAGTCATCGGCCATGGTCCAAAAGCCCTTGTCGCCCTTCTCGGTGCCCCAGGAATTTTCCACGCGCCAGCGGGTGACGTCGCCGCCCTCGGCAATATCTGCGCCGGTAAAGACCATCGCGTGCGTCATCAGGGACTCGTGCAGGCGGAGGCGATCTGGCTTATCGATGCCCATATCAACCCCATACAGCCCCTCATAATCGTGCAATTGCTTGGCCCAGACGCCGCTATCGGCATCGGATTGCTGGCTGGTATCGCAGCCGAACCAGACGGGCTGGCCATCCTCGACGGCAGAGCGGGTGGCATCGCGCAATACCTCGACCGGGGCGTTGAGGTAGGTGACTTTTTCACCGGCGACGTTGCCCAGGTAGTCCACGGTGTAGAGCTCGCCGTAGGAATTGCGCGGGTCATTGACCACGCAGACATACTCGCTCAAGTCCTTCGTGAGGTATTCGCGGGCGAAATCCTGCGGGGTAAAAGTGCCCTCGCGGTAGAAATTATCGTCCTTATCGCGGTACTGCCACTGGAACTCTGTGGGCGGGAGGCCGAGGTTGGCGGTGAGGATGCGGTAGACATCGGCAAGCGCCTGCTCCTGTGCCCCAGACTTGCCCGCGCGGATCTGGTGGGCGGCGCGGCGCAGGACGGTCTCCAGGTTCCGGTTGAGCATGGCGCTGGCCTCGGAGGACGCGGTCTCCGGCATGGCGTACTTGGGCACCACGCCGTACTTTTCCACCAGGGAGACGAACATGGACCACTGGCCGCCATCGCCGATGGGGTCATCCATGAGCTTGGTCAAGGTGCGGTCCGTAATATCGCGGTCCTTGAGCTCATCTACCGCGGTGAGGAACCAATTGGCCTTTTCCAGCTTGTCGTAGAAGTACAGGTAGGTCTGCGAAAGCTCGAAATCCTTGATGTTGGTGCGGTCCATGATGCCACCGCGCAGAGAATTCAGGCCCGCAAAAATCCAGCAGCGGCCAGAGGCCTTCTGGTTGGCCGCGCCCCACTTATCGAGCTTGTGGCTGGTCGCCGTGGTGAGCTCGCGCACGAGGTCGCGGTCGACGCTCAGCTTATCGATGCCCTCCTGCGCCACCGCATTCCGCGCCGCCCTGATGGCCGGCTCGCTGGCAAGCGTGGCGTTGGTGGTGTGAACTTCCTGTGGATTGATCTCATTCATTTTTCGATGCTCCTTAGTTCATCCGGTCCCAGAAGGGAAGCTCGATGGGCTCGGTCTCTAGCGCTTGCTGCTGCTGGGGAGTGAGGAATTCCTTGCGCACGGCGATGTGGAAGACGTTTTCGCCGAACCATTTATCCGACATCGTGGCAAAGCCCTTGCCGGGTACCTCGTCGGCGTCGTCCTTGCGCGGCGGCTTGGTGCCCCAGGAGTTCTCCACGCGCCATGCCCGCGGCGCACCATCAACTCCGGTCAGCGCCATCGCGTGGGTGGGCGCAGATTCGCCGGAGGTAAAGCGCTCCTCCTTGCTCATGGTGGAATCGATGCCGTAGAGGCCATCGGTATCGACGAGGCCCTCGTCCCACACGGCGTTCTGGAAGGAGAACTGGCGGGAGACATCGCAGCTAAACCACACCGGTTCGCCGGCCTCGATGCTGGCGCGCGCGGCGGAGCGCAGCTCGTCCACATCCACGTTGAGGTAGCCGGCGGGCGCGCCGCCAGCGACGTTGTTCACGCCGGCGCTGGTGTAGAGGCGGTGCTTGTCGTTGGTGGTACGGGGGTCATCGGCAAGCACGACGTACTCGTCCAACTTTGGCAGGTACTTATCCGCAAACTCGCGCGGGGTGGAGTGCACACGGAAGAATTGATCGTCCTTGGTGCGGTAGCTCCACGTAAATTCCTCGGGCGGGGTGCCCAGGTGAATGGCGAGTACGCGTTGGATATCGGTGCGGGCTTGCTTGATAATGTCCCCTCGATCCCCCTCGCCTTCCACCGCACGGTGCGCAGCACGGCGGATGATCGTGGCGATATCGCGGTTCATCTGCGCGGTGTGGCCGGACGAGTGCACCTCCGGCATGACCTCGGCCGGGACAACGCCATACTTGTCCACGAGGTTGGTGAAAAATGACCACCAGCCGCCGTCGTCGCCTGTGAGCTCGAGGGAAGTAGCCACGTCGCGGTCATCCCAGTCGGTGCCGTCTTCGGTGAGATCCAGCAGCTGGCTGAGTGCGAAGTTGGCGCGCTCGAGTTTGTCGAAGTACTGCAGGTAGGTAAAGGAAAACTCAAAGTCATCGATGTTGAGCTCCTTGGCCGCGCGGTGGCGGAACACGTTGAGCGCGGCAAACATCCAGCAGCGCCCGGAGCGCATCTGGTCGGTGACCCCGAGGCTGTCGAGCTTTACCTCGGTGGTGGGGTAGAGCGCGGTAATGCGGTCGCGGTCAAGGGCCGCCTTGGCCACCCCTACGCTGGTAATGGCATTGCGCGCGACGCGCAGCTGGGAGTCCGCCGCGGCCTCCTCGCGCAATTGGGACAGGAAGTCATTGGTGAGCAAAGTCATACTCACCGTTTTAGCAGACGGCGATCTCACGCGAGGCCGCTGGGGGCTGGATGGGCCGTTAGAGATCGCTACAGATCGCTATAGATGCCGCGCGAGCCGCGCCACGGCTTCGGGGCTTCCCACCTCTTCTGGGAGCCAGGGAATCTCATGGACTGGGGTATCGGGAAGCTTATCGTGCAAGAGCGCCAGAGCCTCGTCCTCGGCGGCGCGCCGGGAGGCCAAGAACTCGCCTTGGTCCGCCGGGGTGCGGCGATTGACCAGCATGGAGCCCACCCGCACGCCATTGCCGGTGAGATCCGCGTGGAACTCGGAGGACTCTAGGACGGGCAGGCGCTCGGCGGTAAGCACGATATGAAACACGGTGCGCTGAGAGGTCAGCGCAGCGCGCAGGTGCTCGAAGCGCTCGCGGCGCTGGAAGAGCGTGGCGCGGATTTCCTGATTGCGCCGGTCCACCGGGTCATTATCGGCGCCGGACTCCGCGGACATCCCGCGCACCAGTGAGCCGAATTTATCGGACTTTTCGCGCCGGGCAAGCAGCCCATCGGTATAGGCCGCCATGATTTCCGGCAGGGCCATCAGTCGGGAGGTGTGCCCGGACGGGGCGGTATCGAAGATGAGGTAGTCATACTCGTCCGCGGCGGCGACCAGGGCGGCCATGCGTTCTAAGAGCGCCGCCTCCTGCGTGCCGGGGGATTGGCGGGCCAAATCCAGGTGCTTTTTTACCTCGCCGTGCAGGTGCTCCGGCATGAAACGGCGCATCGAGGCGCCTACGGTCGCAAGGTGTTCCTCGGTGGCCCGGGCAGGATCGAGCTCGATGGCGGAGAGGGAGGGGGTGAGGTGAGTGGGGGCATCGGAAAGCGTGGCATCAAAGATATGCCCCAGGTTGTGCGCCGGATCCGTGGAGACCAACAGCACGTTGTGGTCCTGAGAAAGAGACAGGGCCGTGGCGGTGGCGAGGGTGGTCTTGCCTACGCCGCCCTTGCCGCCAAAGAACATGATGGGCGCGGTTTCTAGCAGCATTGAATATTCTCCAGGGGTGATTTATCCATGCCCATGCGCGTATGCCAGGCGTGGAAATCTTCGTAGACCAGCGGCAATAGCTCCAGCGTGTAGTAGCTGGCGGGGTTGGGGATGCCGAGTGCCTCCGAGACCACCAGCATCATAAATAGGTCATCTTCTTGCTGCTGGGCCTTGGCAAATACGGCGCGGTACGGGGCTTGGTAGAACTCATTGAGCCCCGCGCCGAAGGCCTTAAGCTTGTCGAGCATGCTGGGGAAGGGGAGCGTCGGTATCGTCATCGGTCCACTCCAGCGGCGGTTCCTTGCGCGCGTTGGAGATGGCGCCGATCGACTCCACGATGACCCAGATGGAGGCGATGACGATGACGACGTCCATGCCGAAGAGCAGCCAGTTCTGATCCGCAAACAGCGATTTGAGCTGTAGCAGCGCTGCCCACAGCGACATGATGGTGACAAAGATGAGCGGGATGATAACCGGCAGGGTGGGCCGACGCAGGTGGGTAAGGATGACCACGACGATGGCCAAGGACAGGCTGGCCATGAGCTGGTTGGTGGTACCGAAGAGCGGCCAGATGGTCATGCCGCCGGACCCGTCCGCGCCCGCCGAGAAGGTCAGGCCGAAGGCCAGGCCCACCGCGATGATGGTGGAAACCAGCGCCGTGATGCGGATGCCCATGATCTCGCCGATTTCCTGGACCACGATGCGCTGCAGGCGCACGCCGGAGTCCATGGTGGTGGCGGCGAAGAGCACGGCCATGGTTGCCAGGATGGTGGCAGACAGCGAGGTGGGAATGCCCAAGCCCTCGTTCATCAGCGCGCCGCCGCCCTGTACGAAGGCATTGACGCCGCCGGCGTTCCACTCGGCGTAGACTTCCTCCCAATTCGCCAGGGTCTTAAAGCCGGCGGTCGTGGCGATGATGGTGCCGAGCGCCAGCAGGCCCTCGCCCACAGCGCCGAAGTAACCCACGAAGCGAACGTCGGTTTCCTTATCAATCTGCTTGGACGAGGTACCCGAGGCCACGATGCCGTGGAAACCAGAGATGGCGCCGCAGGCGATGGTGACAAAAAGCAGCGGGAAAATCCCGGGGGTGCCCTCAGGAACATTCTCGCGCACGGCAGGGGCGGCGAGTTCCGGACGGGTGATGAGGAAGGAGCCGTACAAGATGATAAGACCTACGAAAAGCTGCAGGCCATTGATGTAATCGCGCGGCTGGAGCAGCACCCACACCGGCAGCAGCGAAGCAATGAAGGCGTAGATGAATAGCAGGATGATCCACACGCCGTTGGCGGGAATGCCCAGGACCGTCTCTGGCAGCACGACCGGGAAGCGGTCACCCAGAACCATCAGCGAATACAGGGCCACCACGCCCACCAGGGACACCAGCGGCAGGTTCCAGTTCAGGCGGTAGATGGCCTGGCCAATCAGCAGCGCGACGGCGATTGCACCCCACGTGGGAATGACCGCCGAGGGTGTAGAAATAAGCAGGTTCGAAATCACCACGGCGAACGCGGCATTGACCATGAGCAGCAGCAAGAAGATCACGATGAGGAAGAGGTTGCGCCCGCGCTTGCCGATGTAGCGCCCCGACAACGTACCAATCGACTGACCCTTGTGCCGCTGCGATGCCCACAGCGCACCCAGGTCATGCATGCCGGCGATGAAGAAGGTGCCTAACGTGACCCACAGGAATGCCGGGAGCCAGCCCCAAATGACGGCCACTGCCGGGCCGATAATCGGTGCCGCACCCGCCACGGAAGTGAAGTGGTGACCCCACAGCACGTATTTATTGGTGGGAACATAATCCACGCCGTCTTTGAGGTGGTGCGCCGGGGTGGTGTAGTTCTCTGATATCCGGAAGATGCTCTTGCCCAGGAATTTGGAATAGAGCAGGTAGCCGGCCAGCATCATCGCCACGCCGATGATGACAAGGATGAGAGAGTTCATGGCTGTGTCTCCTTGCGCGTCGAAGGTGAGGTGTTGTGTATCACAGGTCTGAACAGTATGTCACGGTTCACACAAATTCTTGCAGTGCGGGTAAATTAAGGGGGTGGTGTTCCACTATGTGGACGCGCGGGAGTGGATCGCAGGGGCTTATGCGTGCTCGACGCCGCTTGGGAGACATGGCTGGGTCAAATCGCGGGTAGCGGCCGGGATTAAAGGACTCTGCTGGCGCGGCATGGAGCCAGTCGTGCCGAAGTACCGTGGTTAACGGCGAAGGCTCAATCGACTGGACTTATGGAGGAGTCGTTAGCTCGCTTCCTACAGTTGGGAGCCCTTTGGTGGCGGCACTTGTAAATCTTGACGAAATATCTCAAAAATTTCCGAACAGCAGCTTTTTGGTTAGGTAGCGAATGATCCGATTTTCGGTCTGGATAGTCTACTGGAGCTCGAATTCTACAACGTCAACTTCGTCTGTATCCGCTAATCCGGGGTAGTGGGTATCTAAAGCTTCGTGAAGCTCGGATAGAGAATTGAACCCGTCATTTTTAGCTTGCTTTTCCGACAGTAGCCCGCGCTGGGTAGATACAACGGCTGTGACCTGTGCGGGTAGCGTGACAACTTCTCCGGTTTCCTTCTCAAAGACTATTTGGGCTTTTCCTTCATAGAAGGGATCATCTACTCGGATTGTTTGTTGCTTTTCTCCGCTCCGAATGGAATCCTCGTAGCCTTCCCACATGTAGATACGCTGCTCTTTTTCCATATCTCGCCAGTTAAACGCGAATGGAAGAAGCTCTTCCACGGTGAGCGCTTCAAGGCCGTTGCTTCCGCGCACAATACACTGGATGGATGGATCGACATCAAAAAGTACCTGGCGGCATTTACCACAGGGTGAAATTACTTGTCCGGTAGGTCCATATACGGCGACCATTGCTTGGATGGGATCCTCTGGGTAACTAGCGGCATGGTTTGCTAAAGCAGAGACTTCACCGCAGGGGCCACCAAGGAAATGGTGTGCGTTTAAACCGAGAACCTGTTTTCCTGATTTGGTCAGGAGGGCTGCGGCGACGGTGTGGTCGCCTCAGTCTTGGAAACGCTGCGCATGGGCGGTTGCTTTGGCTGTTAATTCCCGAAGTTCGTTAGTAATCACGCTTCAATGGTAGTAACTACTAGCAGCGTCGATCTATTTAAAGACAGGGGCCAATCAAACCTGGATTTCCTGGGTTTGCTTGATCGCAGGAAACCTTAGCTCCGAGGCATCACTTGGTTTATTCTTCTTTGGCTGAGCAGAGTGCAATTAAAGTGGCCCGATATAAGTACCTCGAAACCGATGCTCAAAGGCTGGGTCGCAGAAAATGCTAGGCAAGCCCAGGGCATTCAGGCATGTCACTCGCCCTTGGATTTATTGGCTTCTTCATAGAGTATGGGGCTTGGCCTTAATAACGGTCGGAAGAGTAGCTTGGCCTGCAATGATCTGTGCAAAATCAGTATCCATAGACCTAAGTAAGCGTATCGCGTAGCGATGCGTAGACCAGAGACGATTAATATCAAGCATTGGCCGTAGATGAGCAGCTCGGTTTCTCATCCACCGTAGTTCATGGGCATAGCGATATACCGCTTCATGTCGAACGCCGTGAAATCCTGATGACAGTGCTGAGTTCCATATTTCGACTCGTTTGTTTCGAGGACCAGCATTCGGGGAAGGAAGAATGCTAGTCCATGAACCGAAGTTCAAACTCGCCACCAAATCATCGTGAGTTGGTGGAACGGACCTCACAGAACGGCTACCGGGATGGGGCTTAGCATAATTATCTAGTGCCTTCTTCTCCCACCACCTTGGATATAGGTCTGAATCATTTCGGGGCTGCCATGAAGCGGGGACATTGGGACGAACTAGATGTTGCAAAATCGTTGGAGCCGGATTCACAATCCAATCTTCATGACCTCCGAGAGCAGCATTCCATTGACGGAGACGCATATCGATTGTGTCACGAAGCAAGACTTCAACTATCCCCGTCAGCTCGGTAACCGCGCTGGAGGCTTGTATATTCCATAGATAAAGCTGAGCTGCCTCAACAAGCCCTACCGTGGCTTGCTTATATGTCTGGAAGCGCGCAGGAGGGATAGCCCGTTCTATTTGCCTAGCCGCACGATATGTCAGTTTAGGCATCACACACTTGTCTTTCTTTTAGAATAGGTATAAAATCTTAGCTATAAAGCGGGACAGCACCCGCAGCTACAGAATACCGGCGCTGAGAAACTATCTCAGGGCCGGATTCTTTTTTATAGGTGGGGAAGCGCAGGCTTAAACGATATTTTGTAGGAATCGTTAGTGTTCTCAGTCGATACAACGTCATGGTGTGTGCTTGCGGTCTGTGCGCCCTTTCGCTGCTTTGGTAGACATAGCTGGGCCAAATCGCGGGTAGCAGCTGGGATCGACTACCCTAGGCTAACGTGAGCGAGCAGAAGAATACTGAAGTAAATGATGTCCCTGAGCAGCTGCGCATCCGCCGCGAAAAGCGCGACCGCCTGCTGGAATCCGGCGTAGAGGCCTACCCGGTATCCGTCGAGCGCACCACCTCCCTAAAGGATCTGCGCCATGATTTCCGCGTAGTGGCCGAGGGTGAGGAGCCGGGCAATGAAGAGGGCGTGACCTATTTGGCCGCTGGTGAGGAAACCGAGGTCACCCACGCTATCGCTGGCCGCCTTATCTTCATGCGCAATACCGGCAAGCTGTGCTTTGCCACCTTGCAGGACGGCGATGGCACCCAAATGCAGGCCATGCTTTCGCAGGCCAAGGTGGGCAAGGAGCGCCTCGATGCCTGGAAGTCCGATGTGGACTTGGGCGACTTCATCTCCGTTAGCGGCCACGTGGTTGCGTCCCGCCGTGGCGAGCTGTCCATCATGGCTGAGGAATGGACCATGGCGGCTAAGTCCCTGCGCCCGCTGCCGGTGTCCTTCGCGGAAATGGCTGAAGATACCCGCGTGCGCCAGCGCTATAACGACCTCATTATCCGCGAAGAGGCCCGCAAGAACGCCATGGTGCGCGTGAAGGTCATGCGCGCGCTGCGCAATTACCTGGAAGGCCAGGACTTTGTAGAGATCGAAACCCCGATGCTGCAGACCCTGCACGGTGGTGCGGCCGCTCGCCCGTTTATCACCCACTCCAATGCGCTCGATATTGACCTCTACCTGCGCATTGCCCCGGAGCTGTACTTGAAGCGCGCCGTCGTCGGTGGCATCGACCGCGTCTTTGAAATCAACCGCAACTTCCGCAACGAGGGCGTGGACCGCTCCCACTCGCCGGAGTTCGCCATGCTAGAGACCTACGCCGCCTGGGGCGATTACAACGATTGCGCCCGCATGACCCGCGAATCCATCCAGTCCGTGGCCCGCGAGGTCTTTGGTTCCACTACCGTCACGCTTGCTGACGGCACCGATTTCGACTTCGGCGGCGAGCAATGGCCCGAAATCGAGATGTATCCTTCCCTGAACGAGGCCTTGCAGCGCAAGTTCCCCGGCCAGCCGGAGGTCACCATCGATACCGACGTGGAGACCTTGAAGGGCATTGCCAAGGTCATCGGCCTCGACGTGCCGCAGGGCGAGGGCTGGGGCCACGGCAAGCTGGTGGAGGAAATCTGGGAGGTCCTGTGCGAGGACCAACTGGAAGGCCCCATTTTTGTGAAGAACTTCCCGGTGGAGACCTCCCCGCTAACCCGCCAGCACCGTTCCGAACCCGGCGTGACCGAAAAGTGGGACCTCTACGTGCGCGGCTTCGAGCTGGCCACCGGCTACTCGGAGCTTGTCGATCCCGTTGTCCAGCGCGAGCGCTTCGAGGATCAGGCCCGCCTTGCCGCCGGCGGCGATGAGGAAGCCATGGTCTTGGACGAGGACTTCCTCGCCGCGATGGAACAGGGCATGCCGCCCACGGCCGGTACCGGTATGGGCATGGACCGCCTGCTCATGGCCCTGACCGGCCTCGGTATCCGCGAGACCGTGCTCTTCCCACTGGTAAAGCCGGAACAGAAGTAGTCCATACCCGGCGCTCCCACTCGGTGCCCACCTGCGCGGGCACCGTTAGCGCAACGACACCGGCTGCAGCCTTCCTTTGGCTGCAGCCTTTTTGTTTGCCCATTGCACCCGCCGCGTGTGCCTCGCAGCCCGAGTCGCACGCCTACTTCTGCCTACTTCTATCGACTTCACAAAAGTGCAACCTCCTCGGTGATATCTGAGCGGAAAATGCTACATTTCAGGGCCGAGTTTGCTCAGTTATCACCGAGGACCTATTGCATCAGACGTTGTGCATCGGAGGTCGCACTTTGCTGGAGGAACAGAAGTAGCCCGCAACGCTGCTGCAATCACCGAATCCGCCGACTTCACTGGGGTCGGCGGATTTTGTTTTCGCAATCGCAGGCAGCGGCGCCGGTAGGGCTTGCAAACTCATGTGATGGTGCACATACTGTGCGAAACTGAATATATGAAAAGAATCGTATCTCTCCTATCCGTCCCCTTATTAGCAGTCGGCCTCGCGTCGTGCTCTTCGCCCGACGATGACGCGGAGAACCAGGCCTTTAGTTCGCCCACAACGCAGGCATCCTCGGAAGAAACCTCCGCTCCTGAGTCAACGGAAGAGACAACCACAACGACTAAGCAGACGGAGGAGGAGAAAGATTCTCACGGTCTTAAACAGCGCGATGCCAAAGACTTTCTCGCGACCGGTCCCGCATACGAGCAGATGAACTCCTGGGGAGTAAAAAGCCCCGATGGAAAGGTTCAGTGTTCCTTGAATGAGCAATCTGAAGGCCCGTGGTGCTCCGTACAATTCTCCGACCCACCAATTCTGCCGGACCCGGAAATCCCGCAATGGGAGGCCAATATGGTTAGCTACAAGAAAGGCGCAGGGTTCTTTCCTGCGGCTGTAGTCGAGCCGGGCGATCTTGTTCCAGCACAACCTCTCAAGGCCGGCGAAGAGGTAGAAATCAGTGGCGTGACCTTTTCGGCCCCACATGAGGATGAATTTACGGTCACCGTCAAAGGTCATCACTTCACTCTTAAAGATAACGGTCAGTTCTCCGCCGATACCTATCCATTAGAACCGGATTCCAACGGCTATGCGGCGCCAGGCACCATCTGTGGACAGATGGACACTCAATGGGGCCTTAAGAATGTCTATGCGCAGGTAGATGGCACCAACTGTCCCAAGGCAATGGAAGTGGTGGATTACTATGTGCACTATGAGTTCAAGCCTAAAGAGGTCAATACGCGTGGCATCCTGAATATCGGCGAGTGGGAATGCAGCTTTGCTGCACCGAAATTCCTCGATGACACTGAGCCAAGCAACAGATTGCCCAATTGTCAGGACCGGAGCGGGATTAGCCGCGTCGTGCTGCTCGACGCGTAACCTCGATTAGCCTGCCAGGGGCCCAGCGGAGGTATCGCCGCGCAGGCGCTTGATGATGTTTTCTGCAGAAATCAGGCACATAGGCACGCCGACGCCCGGCACGGTGGTCGCACCAGCGTAGTAGAGGCCGGCCACCTTGCGCGAGGCATTGCGCCCGCGGAAGAATGCAGATTGAAATAGCGTATGCGCTGGCCCCAAAGCTCCACCTGACCAGGAGTGATAGCGCTCGGCAAAATCGGCTGGTCCGAGACTGCGTGTGATGGTGAGTCGCTCGCGGAGGTCAGGAATATCGGCGGTGCGGGAAAGCTGGTCGAGGGCGGCATCGGCAATAGCAGCAACGCGCGGGGAAGCCTCGGAGTGGTAGGCATCGCCGTGCCCGTAGGCTTCTGCAGCGGGTACGGGGATGAGGAAGAACAGGTTTTCGTGGTCTTCCGGTGCGACATTCGCGTCGGTGGCAGAAACCTTCGAAACGTAGATGGACTCAGAGGCGCCGAGGGGACGTTCTGGGTCCGGTGCGGAAAAGACCGCGCGGAAATCGGGGTCCCAGTCCTGGCTGAACAAAAAGGTATGGTGAGCTAGCTGCGGGAGCTTGCCCTGCACACCGGCAAGTACCACCACGGTGCCCAGCCCCGGATTGCGGCGGGCCCAGTAGCGCTCCGGATAGGTGCGCAGTTTCCGGGGAAGCAGCTGATTTTCGGTATGGTGCAAATCCGCGGCGGAGACCACAATATCGGCATCGATATGCCCGGTTGTCGTGCGGACGCCGGTGGCACGTGTGGAAGACCCGCTGGCGGTGGTGATGGCGGTGACCTCTTCGCCCAAGCGGAATGTGGTGCCGAATTTTTCTGCTTGGCGGTAAATGGCCTGCACCACTGCGTGGAATCCGCCGAGGGGGTAGCACACGCCTTCCACCAGGTCGGTATGGCTTAAAAGGGAATACAGTGCTGGGGCCGCGGCGGGCTCGGAAGAGAGAAAAACCGCTGGGTAGCTCAGAATCTGGCGCAGGCGCGTATCCGAAAATTGCCCGTTGACGTGCTTTTGCAAGCTGGTAGTCAGCAGCGCTGCAATCCGCGCTAGCCGATGCCGAATATCTGCATGCACCAGGTTCAACGGCGCCGAAAATGTGGTGTACAAAAAGTGATCGAACGCTACGTGGTAGGCGTCGCTGGCATCTGCTAAATAAGTGCGCACCTGGCTGCCGGCACCTGGTTCAATCGATTCGAAGAGGTGGGCCACGTTATCGGTCCCGGAGTGAATATCCACGGGGGTAGGGCGCGAGCCGGTGCCAGGAGCGGATTCGGCGGGGCCGCCGGTATAGACGCGGTAATCGGGTGAGAGTCCCACCAGATCCAGTTCCTTTTCTGTCGAGGTACCGCAGAGGGAAAAGAAGTGGTCGAAGGCATCCGGCATGAGGTACCAGGACGGTCCGGTATCCCAGCGGAACCCCGCCTCCGTATAGCTGCCTGCGCGTCCGCCTACCTCGTCTAAGGAATCTACGACGGTAACTTCATAGCCCTCTTTTCCGAGGAGGGCAGCGGTGGCAAGGCCGGCGATGCCGGCCCCGATGACGACAGCGTGCATGATGTTCTCCTTAGTATTCAGTCTTCGGCGGGGTTCTTCATCTACGTGCGGGTTCATCTACGTGCGGTGCGCTCTCGCACCGCACGCACCGCACGCACCGCGCGGGCGGCCAGCCACGCCTTGGTGCGATTCGGCACGGATATGCGGGTGGTTTTTAACTCCGCGGCGGGGGTAGCGGCGAGCTGGTTGGTGAGCTCGGCAAAGATATCGGCGGCCGCGCGCACGCCAACGCGGGCGGATAGCGGCAAGAGGTGTATAGCTTTTTCGGCGGCGGCGAGCTCGCGGCGGATTTCGGCGATGAGGGCGGACTTGGCGGCCTCGGAAAGCTCGCCACCAGCGGCCTGCGGGAAATAGGCCCGGCCCAGGACCGAGGAGTCCTCGCCCAGATCCCGCAGGAAGTTAATCTTTTGAAACGCGGAACCCAAGTAGCGCGCACCGCGGTCCATCGTGGCGCGATCGGCGGCGGAGACGGTCTCTTCCGCCAAGAAGACCTGCACGCACAATAAGCCGATGACCTCGGCGGAGCCGTAGATATACTCGGCGAGCTCGGAAGCGGAATACTCCCGATGGGTGAGATCTGCGCGCATGGAATCGAAAAAAGCCACGAGATGATCGCGCTGGAAGCCGCAGCGCCTGGCGGTAATGGCATAGGAATGCACGATGGGATCGGTGTGCAGCCTTTTCTCCGGCGCCGCCAAGATAGCGGCCTCGTAGGTATCGAGCGCGGCGGCGGCATCGATGCGGGCTTGATGTGCGGTGCCATCGACAAGCTCGTCTGCGATGCGCACCACGGCATAAAGGTGGCGGATGTCTTCGCGCACCCGCCCGCGCAACAGGCGCGTGGCCAGGGAAAAACTGGTGGAATACTGCCCCATAACCCGCGCGGCCGCGCGCGAGGCCGCCTGGTCATAGCGAGTCAACATACTTGCAAAAGTAGCACGCGCCCAAAGCGCCCTAGCGGTTGGTGGCCCGCGGCTGGCCCTCGGCAAAACCGGCTGCCGATTGCACGCCCACGGTGGCGCGCTCGTGGAAGCTAGCCAGCGAATCGGCCCCGGCGTAGGTGCAGGATGAGCGCACGCCGGAGATGATGCGGTCTACCAAATACTCCACGCCGCCGTGCTCCGGATCGAGGTAGATGCGCGAGGTGGAAATGCCTTCCTCAAACATCTCCCGACGGGCGCGCTCGAAGGCTTCGGTGGCGGAATTGCGCCCGCGCACCGCCCGGCGCGAGGCCATGCCGAACGATTCCTTATAGAACGAGCCATCAGCGTCCTTGTGCAGGTCACCGGGGGATTCAAAGGTGCCGGCGAACCAGGAACCAATCATCACATTGGACGCGCCCGCAGCCAGTGCTAGGGCCACGTCGCGGGGATCGCGCACGCCGCCATCGGCCCACACGTGCGCGCCGACCTCGCGGGCCGCGGACGCGCACTCCAGCACGGCGGAAAATTGCGGGCGGCCCACGCCGGTTTGCATGCGGGTGGTGCACATCGCGCCGGGGCCCACGCCGACCTTGATAATATCCGCGCCCGCCGCGGCCAGCTCGCGCACGCCGGCGGCCGTGACCACGTTACCGGCGGCAATCGGCAGTCCCAGATCCAGGGCCTTGACTTTGCGCAGCGCCGCCAGCATGCTGTCTTGATGCCCGTGGGCGGTATCGATGACGAGGACGTCAGCGCCGGCATCGGCAAGCGCCCGCGCCCTGTCCTCAACGTCGCCATTAATGCCCACCGCAGCACCGATGTGCAGGCGCCCCTGCTTGTCGATGCCCGGCTTATACATCGTCGCCCGCAGCGCACCCTTGCGCGTCAAAATGCCCGCCAGCGTGCCATCCGGATTGACCACTGGGGCGAGCTTGCGCGAGGTTGCGCGCAGGCGGGTAAAGGCCTCCTGCGGGTCGATGCCCACAGGCAAAGTGACCAAATCAGTGGTCATGAGCTCGCCCACGGCGGTGAAATTATCCTGCCCGCGCAGATCCTTTGGCGTGATGATGCCTACCGGCAGCGCGCCGTCGACCACGATGGCCGCGCCGTGGGCGCGCTTGTGCAAAAGGTTGCTGGCATAGCCCACCGTATGGTGCGGCTTGATGGTGATAGGGGTGTCATAGACCAGGTCGGCGGCCTTTACCGAGGCGATCGTCTCCGCCGCGGCCTCCAGGCTGAGGTCCTGCGGCAGGATGGCCATGCCGCCGCGCCGGGCGATGGTTTCTGCCATGCGGCGGCCGGCCACAGCGGTCATATTCGCCACGATGAGCGGGATGGTATTGCCCGTGCCATCGGCCGCGGTGAGGTCGACCGCCTGCCGCGAGCCAACATCTGAGTGGTTCGGCACCATAAATACATCCGAGTAGGTCAGCTCGTAGGGCGGGCGGGAATCATTGAGGAAATGCACTGTGAGATTGCCTAACGTGAATCGAGGGTGCAGGAAAAGACATCTAAATCATACGCCCCAAGTTTTGCAGGTTTAGCCAAGTCAGTATCCTGATTTGGTGTCTCAGAATCCCGCTCCGAAAATCTCCGCAGAGGTCATAGTCAACCTCACCATCTTGGTGCTCTCCGCGATGGTGATGATTTTGAATGAAACCGCCCTTTCGGTGGCGCTGCCCACCATCATGGCGGATTTCTCCATCCCGGCGACCTCCGCGCAGTGGCTGCTGACCGGCTTCTTGCTCACCATGGGTGTGGTCATTCCCACCACCGGGTTCCTGATGGATAAATTCACCACCCGGCAGATTTTTGGCGCCTCCACCGGCGTTTTCCTCACGGGCACGGTGCTGGCGGCCCTCGCCCCGGCCTTTGGGTTGCTGCTTGCCGGCCGCGTGCTGCAGGCCGCCGGTACCGCCCTGATGATTCCTACCCTTATGACCGTGGCCATGACGCTCGTTCCACCGCAACGCCGCGGCACCGTCATGGGCATTATCACCGTGGTCATCTCCGTGGCGCCGGCCCTGGGCCCCACCGTCGGCGGGTTCATTTTGAGCATGGCGACCTGGCACGTCATCTTCTGGACCATGGTCCCGCTCATCGCCGCCATTTGCATCGCCGGCTACTTCCGCCTGGTCAATGTGGGCGAGCGCAGGGATACCCCGCTCGATATTCCGTCGGTATTCTTATCCGCCCTGGCCTTCGGCGGGCTCATTTATGGCCTATCGTCCATCGAGAAGATGGTGGAGGGTGGTTCGCTTGCCGATGCCCTCGTGCTCCTCCTCGGCGTCCTCACCCTCATTACCTTTACCGTGCGCCAACTCCGGCTGGCTAAGGTAAACCGCGCGCTTTTGGACCTGCGCCCGTTTAAGGTCCGCAATTTCACCCTCGCGGTCATCGCCATGCTGCTCATGTTCGCCCTGCTGCTGGGCACGGTGAATATCCTGCCCATTTATCTACAGACCTCGCTGGCGGTATCCTCGCTGGTCACCGGCCTCGTGGTGATGCCCGGCGGCCTTTTGCAGGGCGGGATTTCCCCGATTGTGGGACGGATTTATGACGCCCTTGGGCCTCGGCCGCTGTTGATTCCCGGCGCAGTCATGTTTTCTACCGGCATCTGGCTGATGACCCTGCTGACAGAAAATAGCGAGGTGTGGATGGTCATTGGCATGCATATCCTGTTCGCCGTGGGCATCGCGCTCATGATGACCCCGCTGATGACGGTCTCGCTGTCCTCGCTTCCCGATGACCTCTACTCCCACGGCTCTGCCATTCTAAATACGCTGCAGCAGCTCGCCGGCGCGGCGGGTACCGCCTTCCTCGTGGCCTTTTTGACCAGCGGTACCAAATCCGGCCTGGCCGAGGGCATGAGCGAGGCCGCCGCCACCGCCCAAGGCGCGCACTGGGCCTTCCTTTTCGCCGGCGTGCTCTCGGTTTTCGTGCTCGTGCTAGCGCCGCTGCTCAAGCGCGTGCCCGCCGAAGACTAGTCCCCGTGCCGGGAAGCTGCACGTCGCCCGACGCGCCGACGGAGTGGCCTCCGCGCGGGCGTTCCGGGCCATCCCGCCGCCGGTTATCTTGCGGCGCCTACTGCGCACACAGCGGCAGCTTTAGCCGCGCGGCTTCGGCATCGTCGCCCCACACCATGAAGATGGATTGGGTGCCTTCCACGGCCATAACGTAGGTCTGCGGATCCGTTGAGGCCTCGTAGCTTTGGATGGTGCACCTATCGTTAGACAGCTCTACTGGGTCAGCGTCTGGGAGGACGGCATCGCGTTCTTCCACGCTGGGGTAGTAGGCGGCGGTGTAGTCGAAACCGTCTCCCGAGCAGGTGATCTTCGCTTCTTGACCATCCTCTGGGGCGCGGGAGGAACATTCCGCGCCGAGCGCGCCGTCTTGGCCGCTGCGCGAGCCAATCAGGCTCGGATACGCATCCGCTAGGTTCTTTTCCTTGTCATCCCAGCTGGGGTAGGACAGGAAATACCACAACGCTCCCGCCGCAGCCACTGCGATGACGGCCAAAACAGAAATGAGCGCGATGAGCCCGCCTTTGCCCTTCTTCTTTGGCGGGGCCGCATTCATCGGTGGTACCGGCTGTTGCTGGTATTGCTGTTGATACTGGGGGCCCGCCTGGTTCTGCGGCGGGAACTGCTGCTGCGGTTGCGGTGGGAACTGTTGTTGCGGCTGGGACTCGGGCTCTTCGGCCTGCACCGGCGGGAACTGCGAAGTATCGAGATCGCGCTCGGGGCGCAGCGCTGCCACCACCTCTTTGGCGCTCGAATAATCCTTCTCTGGAGTGAAGGAAGGGCACGTGGCGGCAACGAGTTTTTGGAAGGCGTGGACGGCATCGGCGCCGGTTATGTTCTCCCCATCGTTCTCGGCGGAGGAATCCGCCGATTCCTCCGCCGTGCTGGCACCACCTGGACCCGCGGCGGCAAGGACGGCGACCTTATTATCCTCATCCACAAATACGCGACCGGCCTTGAGCCCATGGACGGCGAAATCCGCATGGTTGCGGCTGATCAGGAAATCCACGGCGCCTGCCACGGGGGTGAGGATTTCTTGGGTGTGGGGCTTGGTGGGGGCATCGGCAAGCGCGGGCAAGGCTGTGCCCTTACAGCCCTTGCGGACCAAAAATTCCTGGCCATCCGCGGTGGTGCCAGAGCCCACTAGGGCGGCGAGCGCGGGGTGGTGCAGGCCGTGCAGGGCGGTAGAGGCCTTGACGATGCCCTCTACCCCCGCCGCGAAGATCTCCACCGTAAATTCCTCGTGCGTGGAGCCATCCTCCACGGCAAAAAGGGTGGAAGTGGGGCCCTCATCCAGCACTGCCTTTTCATGCAGGTTGTGCTGGGAGGCAAAGAATTCGGGAAGGTGCGGCACGGCTATTTTATTCCTTTGTATCTACGAGACGGCAGGGAGAATGAAGAAGATTCTAGGCTAAATAAGGCCTGTTCGCTACCGGCGTACACCTATGTGAGCTGCGAGTATGGGCGGTTTGGGGCGTTTATAGGGCGATGGGGGCCAAAAAGGGGAAATCCTTTGGGGCGTGCGGCGTTACAGTGGGTACCACATTAGAAGCGAAAGTTTAGGGGAGTCATGTTCGAGAGGTTTACAGACCGTGCTCGTCGCGTCATCGTTTTGGCGCAAGAAGAAGCACGCATGCTTAACCACAACTACATCGGAACCGAGCACATCCTGCTCGGCCTTATCCACGAGGGAGAAGGTGTAGCTGCCAAGGCTCTAGAGTCCATGGGCATTTCCTTGGAGGACGTGCGCCGTGAGGTAGAGGAGATCATCGGCCAGGGTAGCCAGCCGCACACCGGCCACATTCCTTTTACCCCGCGCGCTAAGAAGGTCCTCGAGCTGTCCTTGCGCGAGGGCCTGCAGATGGGTCACAAGTACATCGGCACGGAGTTCCTCCTGCTCGGACTTATCCGTGAGGGCGACGGCGTTGCCGCACAGGTGCTGACGAAGCTCGGCGCTGATCTGCCGCGCGTGCGCCAGCAGGTTATCCAGCTGCTGTCCGGCTACGAGGGCGGCCAGCAAGAAGGCGGCGGTGACTCGAACCAGGCCCCAGGCCCCATCGGCGCGGGCGCAGGTGCCGGTGCCGGTGGGCGCGGTGGTTCCGGCGGCTCGGGCGAGCGCTCCAACTCGCTCGTGCTAGACCAGTTCGGCCGCAACCTCACCCAAGCAGCCAAGGACGGCAAGCTAGACCCCGTCGTGGGCCGCGAGTCCGAGGTTGAGCGCATCATGCAGGTGCTCTCGCGCCGCACCAAGAACAACCCAGTGCTCATCGGTGAGCCCGGCGTTGGTAAGACCGCCGTGGTAGAAGGCCTGGCGCTGGACATCGTCAACGGCAAGGTCCCAGAAACGCTCAAGGACAAGCAGCTGTACTCGCTTGACCTGGGCTCTTTGGTTGCCGGTTCCCGCTACCGCGGTGACTTTGAGGAACGCCTGAAGAAGGTTCTTAAGGAAATTAACCAGCGCGGCGACATCATCTTGTTCATCGATGAGATCCACACCCTCGTCGGTGCCGGTGCTGCCGAAGGTGCCATCGACGCCGCTTCGCTGCTAAAACCCAAGCTGGCCCGCGGCGAGCTGCAGACAATCGGTGCTACCACCCTGGATGAGTACCGCAAGCACATCGAAAAGGATGCCGCGCTGGAGCGTCGTTTCCAGCCGGTGCAGGTCGATGAACCTTCGCTGGATGATACTTTCCTCATCCTGAAGGGCCTGCGCGATAAGTACGAGGCGCACCACCGCGTGTCCTACACCGATGAGGCGCTGCACGCCGCCGCGCAGCTGGCGGACCGCTACATCAATGACCGCTTCTTGCCGGATAAGGCCGTCGACCTCCTCGATGAGGCCGGTGCCCGCATGCGCATCAAGCGCATGACCGCCCCGAAGGGCCTGCGCGAGGTCGATGACCGCATTGCCGAGGTTCGCCGAGAAAAGGAAGCGGCTATCGATGCCCAGGACTTCGAAAAGGCCGCCGGCTTGCGCGATGACGAGCGCAAGCTGGGTGAGGAGCGCTCCGAGAAGGAAAAGCAGTGGCGCTCCGGTGACCTGGAGGAAATCGCCGAGGTGGGCGAGGACCAAATCGCTGAGGTCCTGGCGCACTGGACCGGCATCCCCGTGCTGAAGCTGACGGAGAAGGAATCTTCCCGCCTGCTCAACATGGAAGAAGAGCTGCACAAGCGCATCATTGGCCAGGACGAGGCGGTCAAGTCCGTCTCCCGCGCCATCCGCCGCACCCGTGCAGGCCTCAAGGATCCACGCCGTCCTTCCGGTTCCTTCATCTTCGCCGGCCCGTCCGGTGTGGGTAAGACCGAACTGTCGAAGTCGCTGGCTAACTTCCTCTTCGGTTCGGATGATGACCTCATCCAGATCGATATGGGCGAGTTCCACGACCGCTTCACCGCCTCCCGCCTCTTCGGTGCCCCTCCGGGATACGTTGGCTACGAAGAGGGCGGCCAGTTGACCGAGAAGGTTCGCCGCAAGCCGTTCTCCGTGGTGCTTTTTGATGAGATCGAAAAGGCCCACAAGGAGATCTACAACACCTTGCTGCAGGTGCTGGAAGATGGCCGGCTTACCGATGGCCAGGGCCGCGTCGTCGACTTCAAGAACACCGTCCTCATCTTCACCTCGAACCTGGGTACCCAGGACATCTCGAAGCCGGTGGGCTTGGGCTTTACCGGCGCCAGCGAGAACGATTCGGACGCTCAGTACGAGCGCATGAAGGCGAAGGTCAACGACGAGCTGAAGAAGCACTTCCGCCCCGAGTTCCTGAACCGTATCGATGACGTCGTGGTCTTCCACCAGCTCACCCGCGAGCAGATCGTGCAGATGGTTAACCTGCTCATTGACCGCGTGGGCACCCAGCTGGAGGAGCGCGATATGGGCATCGAGCTCACCGATAAGGCCCAGAACCTCCTGGCCCAGCGCGGCTTCGACCCGGTTCTTGGTGCCCGCCCGTTGCGCCGCACCATCCAGCGCGATATCGAGGACCAGCTCTCGGAGAAGATCCTCTTCGGCGAGATTGGCGCCGGCGAGATCATCTCAGTCGACGTCGAAGGCTGGGACGGCGAGTCCAAGGACGACTCCGGCGCTACCTTCACCTTCACCCCGCGCCCGAAGCCGCTGCCGGATGACATCGATGAGCCCTCGCTTGCCGATGCCTCCGTGCGCGACAACAACCCCTCCGAAGACGCCGCCGACGGTTCCGATTCGGATTCCGATTCCGACGGTGACAACGGCGACGGCAACGGCGGCCCAGAGGGCGACGATCCGAAGGATGGTGGCCCAAAGGACGGCGGTTCCGGTTCTGACAATGACGGCATCGACACCAACGGCGAGCCAGACGTCATTTCCCCGGACGTGCCTTCGGAAAAGCCGGGCCTCGGCAACTCCGACGACGATGGCAAGAACCCGCCGCCAGCAGGCGCTGGCCAGCCGATGTAACTAATCGGCTTGCCCCGCCCCGGCTCGGGCTCGGCTCGTCCCGCCGCGCTCTAGCCCGGCCCGTGCCCGCCAACTCCGCGCCTACCGGCCGCGCGCGACGCCACATAACCACCCACGGTTCCACCGCGAACCCTGGGTGGTTTTCGTATGCGCCCAGCCATGGTCAATTTGCTCACCAGCCGGGGCGGGGGAATATCTCTTTCCGGCGGTATGGCGGTACAGCGGCCCGCTGGTTCTGCGGCGCAGCGTGGTGCACGGGGGTATTGCTAGAATGACCGGTTATGGGACTTCAATATCGTTCGCGCAAGAAGACCGGCAAGAATAGCTGGATTAATATTTCCGGATCCGGTGCCTCTATGTCCACGAAGATTGGGCCGGTGACCTTTAACTCCCGCGGCGGCATGTGGGTAAACCTCCCGGGCGGGCTGAACTTCCGCGGACGCTGGCGTTAGCGAGCCGCTGCGTTTTAACGCTGACAGGCCCGGCGGCCAGTTAGTCCGGCAGGTGGAAGAGGCCGGCGGTGTTTTGCTCGGCGAGGCCATCGTCAAGCAGCGAAGCCAACGCGCGGGAACGCTGCGCGGCATCGGGCCAAACCACGTCGATAGCGGACTGCGGCACCGGGTGATCGGCGGTGCGCAGCACGTCTAGGATTCTGCCGCGCACCTGTCTGTCGGTCCCGGCAAATTTTTGCACGCGCTTTTTGGCGCGCGTTTGTTCCGCGGCGGAAGGCTCGGGGCACCCGGCGAGCTGCCAGGCACACGTCGGGCGCAGGGGGCAGCGCTTACAATCGGGATTTTTCGCAGTACACACCAGCGCGCCGAGCTCCATGAGCGCGGCAGAAAACCGCGGCCCGTTGCGCTCGGGCAACAGCGCTGCCACCGCAGCGAGCTCGCGCTTGGAGGGCGGCGGGGCGAGGAAATTGCCGTCCTCGGCGCGGGCATAGACGCGGCGCACGTTGGTATCGACCACCGGCACGTTCTGGCCAAAGTGAAAGCACGCCACGGCGCGGGCGGTGTAGTCGCCAATTCCAGGCAGCACCAGCAGCTCATCCACGTCTGACGGAACCTCGTCCATTACCCCCGCGCACTCCCAGAGCCGCAGCGCGCGCCGCGGGTAGCCGAGCTTGCCCCAGGCGCGCAGCACCTCGGCGCGGGAGGCTTGGGCGAAGTCCGCGGGGGTGGGCCAGCGCCGCATCCACTCCTCCCACACGGGGGCGACGCGGGCTACGGGGGTCTGCTGGCTCATGACCTCGGAAAGCAGCACTCCCCAGGCGGAGGTGCCGGGGCGCCGCCAGGGCAAATCGCGTTCATTGGCGTCAAACCAGGAAAGAAGTGCGTGCGTATCCATCTCGCAGGACAGTCTAGGGCATTAAAATATACTTCATGCCATTAAGTAACGTTGCCCACGAGCCGCAGGCCGTCTGGGAGGCCCTCCAAGCCGGAAACCAGCGCGTCATCGACGGCACCATCATGGATCTCAACAAGATTTATGAGCGCGACGGGCTCACCAAGGGCCAGGATCCCCGCGTGGTGGTCCTGGCTTGCTCGGATTCCCGCGCGCCCATCGAGCACATCTTCAATATCGGCTTTGGCGATGCCTTCGTCATCCGCACCGCCGGCCACATCCTCGACGCCTCCGTGCTGGCTTCCTTGGATTATGCGCTCGACCACCTGCACCCCAACCTGCTGGTGGTCCTGGGCCACCAGTCCTGCGGTGCGGTGGCGGCCGCGGTGGATTTTGTCCGCGGCGGCGAGCTGCCCATCGGCCTGCAGCGCCCCATCATCGAGAAAGTCGCGACGTCCGCCTGGACTGCGGGCCCTGACGCTACGCTTGCCGATGTCGAGCGCCAACACACCCTCCAAACCGTCACCCAGGTCGTGGCCAGCATTCCCAACGTGCGCAAGCAGCTTGACGATGGCTCCTTCGGCATCGTCGGCGCCCGCTACCTTCTCGAGGATTCGCGCGTGGAGCCGTTGCACTCTTACGGCGTTGAGTTGACACGCGGAGCCCGCTTAGCGGATCCTGGCGCGTCTACCACTTAAAATTGAGTGCGTGAACCAGAATAAGCCCCTTCCAGAAGAGATCTATAAGCGCCGCCGGGTCGCCGCGCTTATCATCGTGATCGTCCTGGCCGTGGTGCTGATCTGGGCGGCGGTGGCCGCCTTCGGCGGTGAAAGCGACGATTCCGTTGCCGCGTCCTCAGAATCTTCGGCGGCGACCACATCTTCGGAATCCACCAGCGAATCCTCCACCACGTCCGCGGATTCGACGAGCGAATCCGAGTCCGAATCCGAATCTGCCTCGGAGTCGGAAGCTAAGGATGGGGCATCGGAAAGCAAGGAACCCGAGGAATCCGTGCACGCCGCGAAGGACACCTGCTCGCTTGAGGACTTGGAGGTGCGCACCTCCATGCTTAACTACTCCGTGCCGGACGGCGAACTGCCGAAGTTCTTCATGACCGTCACCAACCCCACCGCCGCGGATTGCAAGATCGACCTAGATGAGAACTCGCTGCGCTTCGAGGTCTACAAGATGGCCGATAACCAGCGCGTGTGGTCCGATACCGATTGCTACGCCTCCGTGCAGACCGGCGAGCAGACCTTCCCCGCGGGCAAGGACCTGAAATTCGAGGCCGAATGGTCCCGCCAGGCGTCCGAGCCGGGCAAGTGCACCGACCGCCCGACCGCCGATCCGGGCGCTTACTTCGCCCACACGGTCATCGGCGATAATTCCTCCCCGCCGCAGGACTTCACCCTTCGCTAAGCGCGCGGCCTCCTTGCAGTCGGCCGCGCGGAAGCAGCCCGGGCGGAAGCAGGCCACGCGGAACCAACTCGGGCAGAAGCAGCCCGCGCCGCTGGATCACCCGTCTCCTCGTCACCAGCCGGGCTAGAACCGGCCACCGGTTACGGTTGAACTACAGCTGGACTGCGGCGAGGGCCTCGCCAAGCGTCGCGACTTGGCGCACCTGCATGCCGTCCACGGGGTTGATTTCCCCGCGCGGAACAATCGCCCGCTTATAGCCCAGCCGCGCCGCCTCCTGCAGGCGCCGCTCAATATTCGGCACGGGCCGCAGTTCGCCGGCCAGGCCGACCTCGCCGATGACCACGGTCTTCGCAGGCAGTGGCTGCTCGTGCAGCGATGACCACGTGGCCAGCGCCACCGCGAGGTCGGTGGCGGTTTCGGTAATCCGCATGCCGCCCACCGTGGCCACATACGCATCCTTATCGTTCGTGCGCTGGCCAGCGCGCGCCTGCAACACGGCCAGCACCATGGGCACGCGGTTGGCATCGAGCCCCGTGACCACGCGCCGCGGGTTCTTCGCCACGGGGTCCACGGTCAACGCTTGGACCTCGGCGAGGATGGGCCGCACACCGTCCATGGCGACGGTTACCGCGGAGCCATCCGGCGTCGTGCCCCGGTGGGAAAGGAAGAGCCCCGACGGGTCCGCGACCTCCCTAATACCCCCGGCGGTTTGCTCGAAACAGCCCACTTCATCGGTCGCGCCGAAGCGATTTTTCATCCCGCGCAGCATGCGCAGGCTGGACTGGCGGTCGCCCTCGAAGTTTAAGACGACATCGACAAGATGCTCCAAAACCCGCGGTCCCGCCACGTTTCCGTCCTTGGTCACGTGCCCCACCAGCAGTACGGGGATGCCGGTGGATTTCGCAAGCGAGGTCAGCGCCGCGGTCACGGCGCGCGATTGCGCGACGCCGCCGGGTACGCCTTCTACCCCCACTGCATGCATGGTTTGCACGGAGTCCACGATGCTGAGGCCGGGCTTTACGGCATCGACGTGCCCAAAGACGGCGTCCAGGTTGGATTCGGCCGCGAGGTACAGCGATTCCTGCAGTGCCCCGGTGCGCTCGGCGCGGGCGCGGACCTGACCAGCGGATTCCTCGGCGGTGGCGTAGAGGACGGTGCGGCCGAGCTGGGCCCACCGGGAGGCGACCTCGAGAAGCAGCGTGGATTTACCCACGCCGGGCTCGCCGGCCATGAGCACCACCGAGCCTGGCACGATGCCGGAGCCTAGCACGCGGTCGAGCTCGCCGATGCCCGTGCCCACCGTCTTCGTCGCCTGCGCGCCCACCTGCGTGATGGGCTGCACCGGGTTCGCAGGCGCCACGCTCGCATGCCCACCGCTTGCCGATGCCCCCGCCACCACCGGCGCCTTTTCCTCCATCGTCCCCCACGAACCGCAATCCGGGCAGCGCCCGAGCCATTTGGGGGAGACATAACCGCATTCGGAGCAGGTGTGGATGGGGCGAGATTTTTTGGCCATGGTGTAGAGCCTAGAACGTGGCGGCAAAAACGACGAACGCGCCCGTACTCCGCAGAGTAGGGCGCGGATGCGGCGAGCTATTAGTGGTGCGAGTGACCGGTGTTCGCGTCGGTGGTGTAGCCCTCTGGGGATTCCACGTCGCGGTCGTACTTACCGGACTCCATCTGGGAGGCGGCGACGGTGGCGTCGATCTCGATGGTGCCGTTGGAGAACTCGAAGGTAACCGGGCGGTGGCCAGCGTATCCAAAGTCATCGTTATCCAGGTGGGTGGCCACGTACTGCACGGTCTCGGAATCGTGATCCGGGGTTGCGTCTAGGTTCTTCTGGGAGTCCGCCACGATGGAGTGATCGCGCTTAAGCGGCTGGGTCTGCTTCATCTCGACGGTCTGGCCGTCCACCTTCACGGACTTCAAGGTGATGACATCGGTTTCATAGCCCTGGTTGACGGCGTTGAACTTCAACGCGGCGCCACCGTCAGGCTCTGTCAGGATGGTGACATCGCGGACGGCAATCTTATCGTCATCGGTGCTGGCAGAAGCGCCATCAACCGCAGCTACCTTCTCTGCGGTCTGGGCGATGTGGCCTGCCGAGCAAGAAGCCAGCGCCAAAGCGGAGACGGCGGTAACGGAAATAATGGCACCGCGGCGGGCGGCGGACTTCAGGGACTGCACGTTGAGCATCCTCCATCAATTGCGATCTCAGGGCTTATCAAATCTTTAGCTTAGTCCCTTTCGATATAAAGTACACAGTTTCTCGCTAACCTAGCGGGTAGTCCGTGGGGGTAATCGGGGGCATCCGGTGGTAGGCGTGCCGCGCGTGATAAAATGGCGGCCTTAGTTATCGGCATATTCACGGGATTATAAGGAGTGGCAATGGAATATAAGGTCGGCGAGGTCGTCGTCTACCCGCACCACGGCGCGGCGGTCATCGAGGATATCGAAACCCGCGAAATGGGCGGCGAAGAGCTGGAATACCTCGTGCTGCACATTAACCAATCCGATCTCGTCGTCCGCGTGCCCAAGAAGAATGCGGATAACGTCGGCGTGCGCGATGTCGTGGGCAAGGAGGGCCTGGAAAAGGTCTTTTCCGTGCTGCGCGATGAAGACGTGGAAGAGGCCGGCAATTGGTCCCGCCGCTACAAGGCCAACCAGGAGCGCCTGGCCTCCGGCGATATCAACAAGGTCGCAGAGGTAGTGCGCGATCTGTGGCGCCGCGATCAGGACCGCGGCCTATCCGCCGGCGAGAAGCGCATGCTGGGCAAAGCCCGCACCATCTTGGTGGGCGAGCTGGCGCTGGCGCAGCCGGTCGATGATAAAAAGGCCGATACCATGATGGAAGAAATCGACGCCACCATCGAGCGCCACCGCGCCGCAGGTCTAGTCGATGACCAGTCCATCACCACCGATATCGACAACGACATCGATCTCGATGACCTCTCCTTCGACGACGAAGACTAAACCCCGCGTTATCGCCTTAATCGCCGCGGCCGGGCAAGGCACCCGCCTCGGCGCCGAGGTGCCCAAGGCCTACGTCGATCTGCGCGGCCGCACCCTTTTGGAGCGGTCCGTGCGCACCATGGCCAACTCCGGCCTCGTGGACGAGGTCATCGCGGTGGTGAGCCCGGCTATGGAGGGGGAAGCTGAGGGCATCGTCAAGCGCGTGGGCGCAGATATCCCGGTGCGCCTGGTGCATGGGCGCGGCGAGCGCGCCGATTCCATTTGGGCCGGGCTGCAGGCCATTCCGGACGAGGATGCCGTGGTGCTCATTCACGATGCCGCCCGCGCGCTCACGCCCACCGCAATGGTCGAGCGCGTGGCGCGGCGCGTTCTTGCGGGCGCGCCCGCCGTCATTCCGGTGGTTCCCGTGACCGATACCATCAAGGAAGTCGCCGGTAACGCTGTGGTGGGCACCCCCGATCGCGCCCGCTTGCGCGCTGTGCAGACCCCGCAGGGTTTCCGCCTCGCCGCGCTGCGCCAGGCCAACCTGGATTATTGGCGCAAGCAGCCGGATTTCACCGCCACGGACGATGCCAGCCTCATGGAATGGCACGGCCAGCGCGTGGAGACCGTGTCCGGCGATATCCTCGCCTTCAAAATCACCACCCCCACGGACCTGACCCTGGCCCGCGCCCTTGCAGAGGAGCAGCATGACTGAGCCCATCATCCCCCGCGTCGGCATCGCGACCGACGCCCACCAGATCGAAGCCGGCAAGCCCTGCTGGATTGCCGGGCTGCTTTTCGATGGCGCCCCCGGCTGCGAAGGCCACTCCGACGGCGACGTCGTAGCCCACGCGCTTGTCGATGCCCTCCTCTCCGCCTCCCACCTCGGCGATCTCGGCTCCTTCGTGGGGGTGGGCCGCCCCGAATACGATGGCGTGTCCGGCGCCCAGCTCCTGCTCGAGTGCCGCGAGCTGCTGGAAGCGGAAGGTTTTATCATCGGCAACGCCGCCGCCCAGCTCATTGGCCAGACACCCAAGATGGGCCCGCGCCGCGAGGAGGCCGAGGCCGTGCTTTCGGAAATCCTCGGTGCCGACGTGTCCATTTCCGCCACGACGACCGACCATTTGGGCTTTACCGGCCGCAAAGAGGGCCGCGCGGCGGTGGCAACGGCCGTTGTCTGGCGGCGCCAACACTAACCCCGCGCACGGGTGATTTAGACTGGGTGGCGTGAGTACTTTGCGCATTTTTGACACAGCCACCCGCAGCCAACGCGACTTCGAGCCGATTCGCCCCGGCCACGCCTCCATCTACTTGTGTGGCGCCACCCCGCAGGCGCAGCCGCATATCGGCCACCTGCGCTCCGGCGTGGCTTTCGATATCCTGCGCCGCTGGCTGCTCGCGCAAGGCTATGACGTCGCGCTCGTGCGCAATGTCACCGATATCGATGACAAGATCCTCACCAAGGCCGCCGAGAACAATCGCCCCTGGTGGGAGTGGGTGTCCACCTACGAGCGCGAGTTTACCAAGGCCTATAACCTGCTCGGCGTGCTCCCGCCGTCCGTGGAGCCGCGCGCGACGGGCTTTGTTACCCAGATGGTCGAGTACATGCAGCGGCTTATCGATGCCGGCTTTGCCTACCCCGTCCCCGCGCCCGCCCAGGGCACCGAAGCCACGGCGGATGAAGCGGTTGGCACCGCAGCTGACACGGCTGGTTCCGTGTACTTTGATGTCGAGGCCTGGACCAAGGCGGAGGGATCCGACTACGGCGCGCTGTCCGGCAACCGCGTCGAGGAGATGGAACAGGGCGAATCAGACAACGCGGGCAAGCGCAGCCCGCTCGACTTCGCCCTGTGGAAGGCCGCCAAGCCGGGCGAGCCGAGTTGGCCCACCCCGTGGGGCCGCGGCCGCCCGGGCTGGCACCTCGAGTGCTCCGCCATGTCGACGTACTACCTGGGCTCCAATTTCGATATCCACTGCGGCGGCTTGGACCTGCAATTCCCGCACCACGAAAACGAGATCGCGCAATCGCACGCGGCCGGTGATAAGTTCGCCAATTACTGGATGCACAACCACTGGGTCACCATGGCCGGCGAGAAGATGTCGAAATCGCTCGGCAATGTGCTTTCCATCTCCAACATGCTGGAGCTCGTGCGCCCGGTAGAGCTGCGCTACTACCTGGGTTCTGCGCATTACCGCTCCGTATTGGAATACTCCGAATCCGCCCTGACGGAGGCGGCGGCGGGCTACCGGCGTATTGAGGGCTTCGTCAAGCGCTTTGCAGGTGTCGAACGCGGCGACTGGACGCCGGACTTTGAGGACGCCATGAACGATGATATCGCCGTGCCGAAGGCTTTGGCCGCCATTCACACCACCGTGCGCGCGGGCAATAAGGACCTGGCCGCCGGGGACGAGGACGCCGCCCGCGCGAAGGCCGCTCAGGTGCGCGGGATGGCGCACGTACTTGGATTTGACCCGCTGGAGTGGGAAGATGGAGGCGAAGCTAGCGGAGCAGACGCGGCGCTCGATGCGCTGGTCCAGGCAGAACTGGAACGGCGCACGCAGGCCCGCGCGGAAAAAGACTTCGCTACTGCCGATGCCGTGCGTGACCGCCTCACCGCCGCCGGCATCACCATTACCGATACCCCAGACGGCCCCACGTGGTCGTTGACCCAGCGCTAGACAGCTTTCCGCTGTTATTTTCGCTGGTTATTGAACGGTTTCCTCGAAAGGACTGAAACGATGGCACGAACCCATGGCCGCGGTGGCGCGGGCATCCGCAAGACGAATAAGAAGGGCGCTACCAAAGGTTCCGGCGGCCAGCGCCGCAAGGGCCTAGAAGGCAAGGGTCCCACCCCGAAGGCCGAGGACCGCGTTTACCACGCCAAGCACAAGGCGAAGCTGGAGCGCGAGCGCCGCAACTCTGGCCGCCACCAGAAAGAAACCGCAGAGATGGTGGTGGGCCGCAACCCGGTCATCGAGTGTCTGCACGCCAAGGTGCCGGCCACCACGCTCTACATCGCCGCCGGAACGCGCAACGATAAGCGGCTTTCCGAGGCCGTGTCCATGTGCAATACCCGCAATATCCCCATCATCGAGGTTCAACGCCACGAGATGGACCGCATGACGGGAAATGGCATGCACCAGGGCATCGGCTTGCAGATCCCGCCATATAAGTACGCCGCGGTGGAGGATTTGATCGCCAACGCCGCCGAGAACCCGCGCCCCGGCATGTTCGTCATCCTGGATAACATCACCGATCCGCGCAACCTGGGTGCCGTCATCCGTTCCGTGGCCGCTTTCGGCGGCGATGGCGTGATCATTCCAGAGCGTCGTTCGGCTTCTGTCACCGCGGTGGCCTGGCGCACCTCGGCTGGCACCGCTGCCCGTTTGCCGGTCGCCCGCGCCACGAATATCACCCGCACAGTGAAGGAATTCCAGAAAAACGGCTACCAGGTCGTCGGCCTTGATGCCGGCGGCGATCACACGCTGGATACCTATGAAGGCGGCACGGATCCCGTCGTCATCGTCATCGGCTCCGAGGGCAAGGGCATTTCGCGTTTGGTCAGCGAGACCTGCGATGTCCTCATGTCCATCCCCATGACCGGGTGGGTCGAATCCCTCAACGCCTCTGTCGCCGCGGGCTCGGTGCTATCCGAGTTCGCGCGCCAACGCCGCGCCGCCGAAAAATAACCCGTTCCCGCCGCGCCAGCTCGCCGCGACGGATAAGCGCCACCCACGTTCGGTGCTGGCAACGTCGAGCGCGCAGAACCGCCTCCCCAGCCGCCGGTGCGGTTATCGGCGCAGCTAGCGTCAAAGGCGCGTTGGGCCCTTTGAGGCGACACAACGTTCTGGGTGCGAATCGTTGTGGCCCGCAACAATTAACCATTATCTGCCCAGGGTGGCAGCCACCGGATGGTTCCGTTGACCCGGGCTAAGTGCCCGCGCAGGGGCGGGGCGTTGGGATCATCGTCGTTCACGCCATTGTGGTACGGACAGGCGATGGTTAAGTTCCGCGGGTTAGTCTCGCCGCCATTTTTCCAGGCATTGAGGTGGTGAACCTGGCATTCATCGGCGGGATAACGACACTCCGGCCACGGGCAGACCGGGTTTTCGGCCGCCGCCATCAGGCGTTGCTTTGCAGAAGCAAAGCGCGAGGTGCGGTAGAGGTTGACCGGACCTTCCACTGGGTGGATGAGCGTGACGTATCCGTGCTCGGTAAACGCCCGTCGCACCAGCTCGGCGCCGGTCATCGTGGCGCCATTGGTCAGCTGGACCACGACATCGCCCTGGGAGTCAGCGCTACGGGTAGAGCCTGGGCCAGAGCCAGCGCTGACGTTGGAGTGTGAACCAGCGGTGGAGCCGGAACCGGCAGGGGAGGAACCGGAGCCGAAATCGACGATGCGATCGAGCTCGTCGAGGCGAAGCACGACATTGGTTGTCACGCTGGGGCGGGCGGCGGCCTCGCCGTGGAAGATATTCTGCACGGAAGCAAGCGGGGCATCTTTATCAATCGCGGCGTGCATATCGGCGATATCGGCGGACGGGCCGGTAATGGACATGGTCCACGGTCCGTCGGCGCGGCGATAAATCTTCACGCCGGGCTGGCGCTTCACGGGGCCTTTGAGCTCCTTGACGCGGGCGCGGCCCCGCTTATCAATATCCGAGACTTTCCCCTTCATCCCACACAATTCGCGCCGCAGCGCCCAAGCATCGCGCTTTTTCTTCAGCTTGGCGGCGTGGCGCTCGATGGTGAGCAGGGCCGTCAGGCTGTGCCCGTTGGCGCGGCTGGCGGCGATGGAGTCGCGCTGCTGGCGGCGGAAGGCGGTGGTGCCGAAGTAGGTATCGGCAAGCGTGAGCAAGCGGGTGGCGGTGGTATCGGGGCACCCGGCCGCAATCAGCGCGCGCAGCGAGAGGCCGTGGCAGTCGGCGATGATATCCATGCCGGGTGCCAGGCCCTTGAGAAATGTCTGCAGCGCGTTCATGACCCAGAGACTAAAGGGCCCCGCAAGCCCGCGCTTGCCGATGCCCCACCTCCCTGTGGACAACTACCCTTAAGCGTCACCTAAGCCGAAGAAATCGCGGACTTTATCCACAGCATTGAAGGAATCCGTATTTGGCCCTATGCTCGCCGGCGTTTCTTTGCTAGAGGGAATGACGTGCCCGAGGCCCTCCATGGTCCACAGTTCCACGGGGTAGTCGCCGTCGTAGTAGATGGAGGTTATCCCGGGGATGGGCTGGGTTTCGCGGGGCGGGCGGCAGCCATTGGCGAGTGCGAAGTGTTCCGCGGTGGCGGGGGCAGAAATCACGCACCCGCGGGTTTGCTGCCCATCGATGGCGGCAAGCCCGCCAGCATAGGGCGCAATCGGATCTTCGGTGCCGTGGATAAACAGCAGCGGGGTAGGCCGGTAGCCATCGGGGTGGGTGGGGGCGTGATTGGAGCCCTCGCCCAGCGTGGAGGCGAAGACGCAGGCGCCGGTGAGGGTAAAGGGGGCATCGTAAAGCAGGCGCAGCACCATTTGCCCGCCATTGGAATAGCCGGCGGCGAAGGTGCGCGCGGTGGAGTACTCGCGCTGCATGGTCTCGATGAGGAAGGTGCTAAAGGCAACGTCATCCACCCCGAGCTCGCGGGCGCGGACCGGCAGGTTGGCGCGGGTGTCGTTGAAATGGTGGTCGATGCCATCGGGGTAGACGATGAGGGTATTGGTGGCATCGGCAAGCGCGTCCACCGTGCCGTTGGTAAAGCGGCGAATAACGTTGGCGGACTGGTGGGAGCCGTGGAAAAACAGCAGCAGATCCGGCTGGGGTCCGAGGTTCTCGGGCTCGATGACGATGAAGCGGCGGGTGTGGCCAGCCACATCCGCGGTGCGGCGATGAATATGCATGCCCGCCGAGTTTAGTCGGCGTGGTGGGCCTCTGCGGCGGTGCGGTTATCGGCGTGGAAATGCTTGGCCGCTACCTCATCGCGGATGGCGCGCTTGCCCTGCCGCCAGCCGATGAACCGGCACACCAGGTAGATCACAAAGGAAATGGTGGTCACGAAGACGGAAACCGGCAGGCCTGGGGCGAGGGAGAGGATGAAACCGCCCACGGCGGAGACCTCGGCGAAGATGGTGGACCACAGCACCGCGCGCAGGGGCGAGGAGGTGATCTGTACCGCCGCCGCGCCGGGGGTGATAAGCAGCGCCATGACGAGCAGCGAGCCGACGATTTGCACCGACTGCGCTGCGGCGAGGCCGACGAGGACGGCGAAGGCGACGGAGATGGCGCGGGTGGGCACGCCGGCGGCGCGGGCCATATCAGGATCGGCGGAGGCAAAGAGCATGGGCCGCCAGAGGAAGCCGACGGCGGCGACGATGATGACCGTGGTGGCGGCTAGCAGCCATACCGAGGCGGAGGATACGCCGACGATTTGGCCGGTCAGAAGCGTCATCGCCGTATTGGAATTGCCGGGGTAGAGGTGTAAAAACAGCACCGAGAGGCCCAGGCCAAAGCTCATGACCACGCCGATGGCGCTGTCTTGTTGGCCCTTAAAGCCCAGCATGGCCAGGATGATGGCGGCGACGATGGCGCCGGCGACCGCACCGAAGCCCAGGTTGAGGCCGAAGAGCAGCGCCGCGGAGGCGCCCATGAGCGCCAGCTCAGAGGTGGCGTGGACGGAAAAGGACATCTGGCGCAGCACGATGAGCGAGGTCATCACGCCAGACAAGATGCCCAGCAGCGCGGAGGCGATGAGCGAGGACTGCACGAAGTCCACGCTGAGCAGGTATTGGGTATCTTCCCAGTAATTAGACAACGATGAGCCTCCCGTCGACGTTTAAGACATTGACCTTGGAACCGTACAGCTCTGAAAGCACCTCGGAGCGCATGACCTCATCGACTGGGCCGAAGGTGTGGCCATTGGGCGCGATGTAGAGGACCTTATCCGTCACCCCGAGCACGGGGTTGATGCCGTGGGTGACAAAGACGATGGACGTCCCGCGCTCGCGGCGCAGCGAGTCCAGCTTGTTGACCGTGGCGTTTTGCCGGGCGGGGTCGAGAGAGAGCAGGGGCTCATCGGCAAGAATGAGGTCTGGGTCATTGGCCAGGGCTTGGGCCTGGCGGATGAGCTGCTGCTGGCCGCCGGATAGCTGGCCGACGCGCCGGTCCCGCAGCCCCGTGGCCCCCACCTCTTCCAAAAGCTCGTCCACCCGTCCACGGGGTGGGTGCCGGTGCCGAAATACCCCGTGCGCCACGGAGAGCGAAACCAAGTCGCGGGCGCGCAGGGGAAGGTCAGCGGGGAACATGCGCTGCTGGGGGATGAACCCGACCCGGCAGTTGACATCGACGCGGCCGCTGGTGAGCGTGCGGGTGCCGAGGATGGTGCCCAGCAGGGTGGACTTGCCCACACCATTGGGGCCTAAAACGGCGATAAACTCGCCGCGGTCCACGGCGAGGTTAAGCTGCGACCACAGTGGGTCTACTGCGGCCTCATGGAATTCAACGAGCACTAGTGCTTCCCCAGCTTGCTGGTGACTTCGTCGTAGTATTCCCAGAACTTCTTGCCATCCGGCGGGGTTTCGCCGATTTCTACGATATCGACGTCGTTGTCCTCTGCGGCGGACTTGATGCGGCCGGCGGTATCGGTTTCGGTCTGGGGGTTGAAGATGAGGAGATCGACCTCGCCATCGTCGATGGCCTTGATGAAGGCGGCGACATCGGCAGTAGCGGGCTCGCCCTCGGAGATGGTGGCCTTGCGGTAGCCCTCGGGGGTGACGTCCTTGCCGTCGGTGTACTTCATGAGGTAATCGGCGATGGGCTCGGTTTGGGCGTAATTCAGGCCATCGGGAAGCTCCTTGAGCTTATCGCGCAGCTGGTCCACGTGGGAGTCGATCTTCTCGGTGGTGGCACCGGCGTCGGAGTACTTCTCGTTGATCTGGTCCGCGATGGATCCGGCGACCTCCTCCAGGGCGGCGGGGTCGTACCAGATGTGCTCGTTGCCCTCGATATTAGTGACCTTGTCCGGGTCATCCTTGGCGGTGGCCTTCGCGGCATCGATGGTCATGACATCGGGGTCCTCGTCCAGCTTGCCGTGGTCCGTCAGCGGCAGGGCGGAAATGATGTTGTCCTGATCGGAGACGGCCTGGTAGATCCAGGCGTCGTAGCCGCCGCCGTTGACCACGAGCATGTCGGCGTCGTTGGCCTTGGCTACATCGGCCGCGGTGGGCTCGAAGTGGTGGGGGTCGGTGTCATTGCCCTCCACGATGGGCTCGACCTCGATGTCGATGCCGGAGGCGGTATCGGCCACGGCCTGGGCAACATCGGCCCAGATGGAGGTAGAGGCGACGATGGAAATCTTCTTATCACCGGAGTCGCCGGAGTCGGAATCAGAATCTGTAGAGCATGCGGCGGTAAATAGGAGGCCACTTGCTGCGAGTAGGGCTGTTGTTGCGCGTAATGACGTGTGCATACCCTCCAGTGTGCGTTTGCTGGCAATCGTTGTCAATTGAACATGCACTGAAAATCGGGCGGTGGGGTGCAGGGTAAGGTAACAGGCATGGTTAAACGCAGCCCCACCCGGAAGACATTGGCCTCCCTCGCCGCGGAGTTGGGCGTTTCGCGCACAACCGTATCCAATGCCTATAGCCGCCCTGACCAGCTCTCCTCGGCGACGAGGCAGCGCATTTTGGCGGCGGCCAAGGCGCGCGGTTACCCGGGGCCCGATCCCACGGCGCGCAGCCTGCGTACCCGCCGCGCCGGGTCGGTGGGAGTGCTGCTGACCGAGCACCTGTCCTATGCCTTCGAAGACATGGCGTCGGTGGATTTCTTGGCGGGCATGGCGGAGGCATCGGCAGGCGCTCAGACTACGCTGACGCTGATTCCCGCCGGCCCAGAAGGCGAGGCGGAGGCGACCAGCCTGGTGGGTTCGGCCGCGGTCGATGGCTTCGTGGTCTATTCGGTCGCCGCGGGCGATGCCTACCTCGCGGCCGCGCGGGGCCGGGGCCTGCCGCTGGTGGTCTGCGATCAGCCCACCGATGCGGGGCTGCCGTTCGTGGGCATTGATGATCGCGCGGCGATTGCCCCGGCGGCGCGTGCGCTTATCGATGCCGGGCATCGCCACATCGGCATCCTCGCCATCCGCCTGCGCCTGCAGCGCCACGACGGCCCGATTTCCTGGCAGGAAGTCCAGGATGCGGAGATGCACGTGCAGCGCTCGCGGGTGATGGGCGCGCTCGACGTCTTCGCCGAGGCGGGCATCGCGCCCGAGTCCGTGCCCGTGGTCACGCAGCACATTAACGATGCCCACACCACCCGCGCCGCCGCCGAGCTCCTGCTCGAGGCGCACCCGGAGCTTACGGCCGTGCTGTGCACGACCGACTCCATGGCGCTCGGCGTGCTGGCCTATGCCCGCGAGCGCGGGCTGAGCGTGCCAGAAGATTTATCCGTGACCGGCTTTGACGGCATCGATGCGGCGCAGCGCCTCGACCTGGCTACCGTTATCCAGCCCAATAAGGCGAAGGGCGCCGCGGCCGGCCACATGCTGGAAAAGCTCATCGCTAGCGCGACAAGTGATTCTGCCGGTGCAGGCAGCGCGAAGGTCGGCGCCGAAGAAGCGGAGGAGGTGCCGCGGCGGGTGTTGCAGACGCGGTTCGCGCCGGGTAAGTCGGTTATTGCACCGCGGCCGCGCGGGCGGTAGCCAGCTCGGTGAGGAAGTGGGCGACGGCGTCGACATCGGCAAGCTGCACGGCGGCGATGGAGTCGCCCTCGCCCACCTTGACGCCCACGTCTGGCGGCTGGTGGAGGGCGCGGAAGCCGTGCTCATCGGTGACGTCATCGCCCAAGAAGACCATGGCGGTGGCGCCGGTGCGCTCGCGAAGGGCCTCCAGCCACGTGCCCTTGGTGGCGGTGGTGGCAGAAAACTCGATCACGGACTTGCCGGCGGTGCGCGGGAAACCGGCGGTATCTAGCGCCAGACCCGCCTCATAGGCGGCCGCGGCCTGCTCCGGGTTGCCCAGCTCGAGCGAGCGCAGGTGCAGCACGCGCTGGAAGGGCTTGACCTCCAGCTCTGCGCCGGGGAAGCGGTCTACGATGCCGCGGATTTCTTCCTCCTTGCGCGCAAGGTGCTCGTGCATGGCGGGGGTGAGTTCGGTCTGCTGCCAGGAGGATTCGGCGCCGTGGGAGCCGCCGAAGAGGACGGGCTCGCGCAGGGGGCACACCCGCTGGAGGCCCTCGAGGTGGCGCCCGGACAGCACCGCGGCCGTGGTGCGCGGCAGGTGGGCCAAGTGGTCGAGGGCGCGGGCGGCATCAGCGTTGATTTCCACGTCATAAATGGCGGTGGCAAACGGGGACAGCGTGCCGTCAAAATCAGAGACCACGGCGAGCTCTTCTGCCGCGGCCAGGGCCTTAATGGTGGTAGAAAGCGTCATAGCCTCACATGCTACCCGCGGGAGACTAGCTTGATGGAGGGTGAATCTACCTCATCGGTATCCAGCTCCAGGATGAGCTGGTTATTGCTGTTGACGGTGTAGATAAAATCATTATCCGAGCTAATCAGGTTGCGCAGCAGGTTATCGGCCCATACGGAACCGCCCTCGCAGTCCTCATCGGTGTCGTCGTACTTGACCTCATCGAAGTGCAGCTTGTTGCCATCGCGGATATTTTCGCGCTCGTCATCGGCGGTGTAGCTCAGCCGGGCCGCAAGTCGGGTGCAGCCGGTGGTGCCCACCATGGTGGATTCGCCGAAGCTAAATTCCGGCGCGTGGGGAATCGACTCCGGGATGGTGGACGCCGCATCCGGCGCGATATTGATGGAGACGACCTGCCACTGCTTGTCCACAATCCGCTCATCGCCCGCAGGCTGCGGGGCGTCGTCTTCGGAACCGCAGGCGGTAAGCAGCATAACGGCGCCCAGCGCGGCCGCTGCAGCGGTGCGTGCGCGGGGGTGGGAAGGAAGCATTAGGAGTCCTTTCCGTGTGGGTCGGGAGCGTGCGAGGTGGTGTCGGTCCGGGTAGTACGCAGGCAGCCCAGGAAGGACTGCGACCACAGCTGCACATCGTGGCTTATGACCTGATCGTGCATGGTGAGCATGCGCTGGGTCATGGTGGAGGGGGCATCGGAAAGCGCCCGCACTGCGTTAAGCAAGGCGCGTTTGACGGACTCGATATCGAAGGGGTTGCACAGGTAGGCCTCATCCAGCTCCGCGGCGGCGCCGGCGAATTCCGAGAGCACTAGGGCGCCAGAACCGTCGTCGTGGCAGGCCACGAACTCCTTGGCTACGAGGTTCATGCCGTCCTTAAAGGGGGTGACCAGCATGATATCGGCCATGCGGTAATAGCAGCGCAGCACATCCTTGGGCACACCGCGGTGCTGGTAGTGCACCACGGGGTGGCCCATGCGGGAAAAGCGGCCATTGATGCGGCCGACGGCCTCTTCCACCTGGGAGCGGGTGGCCTTGTAGTGGTCGAGGCGCTCACGCGAGGGCGTGGCCAGCTGCACCAAGGTGACCTCCTCCGGATCCAGGGCGCCGGTTTCCAAGAGCTCCTCGAAGGCGGTCAGGCGCTGCAGGATGCCCTTGGTGTAATCGAGGCGATCCACGCCCAAAATGATGCGCTTGGGGCTGCCCAAATCCTTGCGCAATTGGGCCACGCGGCGTTTATCCTCGTCGCTAAACTGGCCGAAATCCTGCGCGGCGATGGAAATGGGGAACGCGCCCACGCCCACGGTGCGGCCACCGGGGAGGCGGATATGGGCGGTGACATCGCGGGTGGTGGCCTCGCCACGCACCTCGAGGCCCTGGCGGCGGGCCAATTCCAAGAAATTGCGGGCATTGGCCTCCAAGTGGAAGCCGATCAGGTCTGCCCCCAAGATGCCGCGCACCGTTTCCTCCCGCCAAGGCAGCTGCCGGAAAAGATCGGGGGAGGGGAACGGGATGTGCAGGAAGAACCCAATGGTGAGATCGGGGCGCATTTGCCGCAGGATGCCCGGTAATAATTGCAGCTGATAGTCCTGCACCCAGACCGTCGCGCCTTCTGCGGCCACGTGGGCTACCTCGTCCGCGAAGCGGAGGTTGACCTCGCGGTAGGCATCCCACCAGTCGCGGTGATAGGCAGGGGTGACGATGAGATCGTGGTAGAGCGGCCACAGCGTGGCATTGGAAAAGCCCTCGTAAAAGGCCTCAAAATCGGCCTCGGTAAGTTTGACCGGGTGCAATAACACCCCGGCCTCGGTGCGGAAGGGCTCGGGCGCGGCATCGGCGACGCCGGGCCACCCCACCCAGCAGCCCTGGTGCGCTTCGAGCACCGGTGAGAGCGCGGTGACCAGACCGCCCGGCGAGGCCGTCCACTCCTGACTGCCATCGGCCGCGGTAGTTAAATCTACCGGCAGGCGGTTTGCCACTACTACGAAGTCATTGCCGCGCTCACTCATAGTCCAAGACTAGCTTAAGACTTCTTGGTCGACTTCTTTGTTGCTTTCTTTGTCGACTTTTTGGTGGACTTTTTGGCCGCCTTAGTGGTCTTCTTGGTCGACTTTTTAGTGGACTTCTTCGAGGCCTTGGACGTCGACTTCTTGGTGGCCTTCTTCGTGGACTTTTTCGGCGCGGCATCGGCTTGTTCCGCCAATACCTTCTTGTGCACCAGGCCCTTCGGCTCGACACCCAGCATGGACATCAAGGTCACGCCGTCCAAGAAGTCTTGGGAGTAGGTGGCCACCACGCGGCGGGCGGCACGGGCGGTTTCCTCTGCCAGGGCAATGTCTTGTTCTGCCTGTGGGTGCGTGTCTTGGACCTTGGGTGGCACGGCGAGTCCTCCTGAATGTTGGGAAAGCTATCAGGCTGAATATTGTACGCTACCGGCGGCGTTTAGGGCTCCTTGGGTTCCTCCCCGCCGGGCTTGGTGTGATCGGATTCCTCCGGAGTGGGCGATTTCTGCCCGGGCACCGTATAGGTGGTGCGCTCAGTTTCTTGCGGCTGGGCCGGCCACTGGGAGTCTGCCGGCCACAAATCTTCCGCCGGAGTGGTCCCCGGCGCGTGCTGCTGAGCCTGCGCGTGTTGTGGTGGCTTTGGCCCCAGCGTGGGCGGCAATTCGGGGCGGTTGACGCGGGGAGCAAAGGGGGACATCGGCACGCGCGGGATGCGCGGGGCCCTGCGCGCCAGGTGAGTTGCCTTGTGGAAGGAGAACCGGCCGATGCGCTTGAAGGCGGAGTACGGGCGGAAGTACTTCGGGCGGCGCAGGCGGCGGGCGACGCGCTCGCCAAAAACGACGCCGGCTGCCAGCGCGCCGGAGATGGCCAGCGCGGTGGCTAGGTTGGTAAAGCCGGTAATCATCTGCTCGTTGATGGAGGCGTACATGCCGCGGTACAGCATGAGGCCCGGCAGCATGGGCGTATAGCCCACGATCATCGTAATGAGCGGCGGGATGCCCCACCGGCGCGACATCAAACCGCCGGCCAGGCCCACCACGATGGCGGATATACCGGAGGCAATCACCGGGCCGACGCCGAAGGGTACGACCACGAAGTAGTAGAAAATCATACCGGCGGCCGCCGTGAGGCCTGAGAGGGTAATTTCTATCCAATTAGCCCCGCAGGCCAGCGCGAAGGCGGCCGAACCCGTGCCGCCGAGCAGCACCAAGAGGGGAATCTTGTGATAGACCGGCGGCGCCAAGGTACCCATTGGGGGCAGGTCAAAGCCCATGGCGGAGGCCAGCTGGATGCCCACACCCACGCCGGCGATGATCGCGCCCGTTGATAACAGCGCGGAGAAAAAACGCGCGGAAGAGGTCACGGGGGAGCGAGTGATGCCATCGACAAGCGATTGCACCAGCGTCAGCCCCGCCACCAGCACGATGATTCCGGACGCAATAATCTGCGCCGGCGACATACTAATGCCAAAGGCGGCGGCTACGTTATACAAAATCGCTGCTGGGAAGACGGCCAAGAAGCCGCCGACGACGTTTTGATAAAAGGGCGGCAGGCGGTAATTGGCCAACCAATCATTGAGCCCCATAATCAGCGCGGAAACCACGAAGGCAACGAGGCCGACGAGGAGATCGCCGCCGAGCATCATGGAAATCAGGCCACCCATGCCGCCCCAGCCGAGCATCACCGTGGACGGCTTATAAGGCGCTGGCATGCGGTCGATGTCATCCAGTCGCTTTTCCGCCATCGCGGGCGGCACCCTACCGGAGTGGATATCGCGGATGAGGCGGTCTACTTCCGAAAGCTTGGAAAAGTTCACGCCCACATCCGGCACCACGCGAAAGACGTGGAGGTTCTGGCGCTTATCGCCCGTGCCAATCGCGGTGTGGATGGTGATGGTATTCATCAAAATATCCACGTGGCAGTAGTGCAGACCATACGACGACGCCGCCAGGTGCACCTGCGCGCGGGCATCCGAGTTGGCGGATCCTGCGCTAATGAGCAGCTCGCCGATGCGCGCGGCAATCTCCATCACGCCCGTGACCTGGGCGGCATCGGTCAGATCGACCGGGGCGAGTGGCGATGGTGGGGGTGCGGCTTTGGCCGCGTCAATGATGGCGACTTGGCCTGCGGATACGCGCAGGCGCTCCCGCATAGCGGACAGTAGTGACACGAAAATAACCCTCGAAAAAGCGGTGGGACACTAGTAATAATTTCAGCCTGAACTCTAACTCTTGTGGGGCGCAAATGCATACAAGGGGGACCAGCTTTCCACTTGGGAGAGGTCCTCGGGTACCATGCAACGAGCGGAAGAAAATCCGCGGTGCTGGAGTGGCGCAATTGGTAGCGCAACGCACTTGTAATGCGTAGGTTGCGAGTTCAAGTCTCGTCTCCAGCTCAAAAACCACCCCCTAACTGCACAAACAGTTAGGGGGTAAAAGTTTACAAGTTAGCTAGGTCTCCATTTACCCGCCACTTTGCGCAGACAGCGCCCCGGACCTCGGGTTACCGCGGAAGCACCACGCAGTAAGCACCGCGAAGATGAAGGTGGTGCAGGCAAGCCCGCCGACGGTCAGGAAATACGCGGAGTCATACGCCGCCGCGGCGGTGTCGTGCGTGGCGGGTGATAGGAGTGCGTCGGTGCCTTGCGGGGCGAGGGCATCGGGAAGCTTGTGCGTCATCAGTAGCGGCACGAGGGAGCCGGTTATGGCGATGGAAAGCAGCGTGCCGAATTCGTAGGAGACGGCTTCGACGCCAGAGGCCATGCCCGCCCGGTGGGACGGGGCGGCATTGATGATGGCGGTGGAAGAAACAGACATCGAGGAGCCAGCACCTAAGCCGGTAAGGATGAGGCCGGTAATAAATACCGCGAGGTTATCGGCGCGGTCGGCCCAGATGATGCCCAGCATGCCGATGGACATGCTCAGGAAACCGCCGCTGATGATGGGCAAAAAGCCCACGCGGTGCAAGATGGTGCCGCCCACAATGGCGGTGGGGATGGCCGCAACCGCCATGGCGGAGATGAAAAGGCCGGCGTCGAGGGGCGAGAGGGCATCGACAAGCTGGAGCTTTTGGGTGGTAAGCAGTTCAAGCCCCGTAAGGCCAAACATGGCGCCACCGGCGGTAAGCACGCCGCCGGTAAAAGTGGGTGAGTGGAAGATGTCAAAGGTCAAAAGCGGATCATTAAGCCGGCTTTGCCGGTGGGCAAAGGCTGCGGCGCCGAGTAAGAAAGCGGCAATGGAACAGACCAGCAGCGCGACATTGATCTGGGTGGCCGCCGCCGTCTTAATAGCTAGGACCAGGCTGGACAGGGTGATAAGCGCATAGAACGAGGAGGGGAAATCCCAGTGCTTGTGCGGATTCGGCAGGTTGGGTGGGCCAAGGAGGAAGGTAAGGATGATGGCGAGGGCCACGATGGGCACGTTGATCAAAAAGACGGAGCCCCACCAGAAATGCTCTAGGAGGAATCCGCCCACGGTGGGCCCAGCGGCAGCGCCCACGACGGCGACAGAACTCCAGATACCGATGGCTTTATTGCGCTCTACCTCATTGGGGAAGGTCAGGCGGATAAGCGCCAGGGTAGAAGGCAGCATGATGGCAGCGCCCAAGCCCAATAAAGCCCGGCCGGCGATGAGCAACCAGGCATTGGGCGAATAAGCCGCAACGAGGGAGGCGGTGCCAAAGGTGGCCAGGCCAATGAGGAACATCAGGCGGTGGCCAATGCGATCGCCCAACGTGCCGGTACCGAGGAGCAAGCCCGATAAAAACAGCGTATAGGCATTGATGATCCACAATTGCTGCATGTCTGTCGCGTGCAGCTGCTGCGTTAGCTGAGGCAGTGCCGTATAAAGGATGGAATTATCCAGGCCCACCATGAGCAGCCCCAAGGACACCACGGCAAAGAAGGACCACCGCTGTGCTGGGGTGGAGGGCGCCGCGGCCGCGCGGTGCGGGGGCTTAGTGGCAGTATCAGGTGACTCGATGCTCATCGCTAGAAACCGTAGCGAATCAGTGTGTGATAATTCAGGTTAGTATTGCCTTCCTCACAGATAGGCCGGTGGTGTGAGTATGCAGGAATTGCTGGACTTTCCTGCACGTTTAGTAGCACAGTGGTACTAGAACAGTTAAAGAGTTAAGGATGATGTTTAATGGCACGCAATTACGCAGAACAACTTGTTGAGACGCTAGAAAAGCAGGGCGTCGAGCACATTTATGGCCTCGTGGGAGACTCCCTCAACCCGATCGTGGACGCGGTGCGCCGCTCCTCCATCGAGTGGATCCACGTGCGCAATGAGGAAGCAGCGGCCTTTGCCGCCGAGGCGGACTCGCTGACCACCGGCAAGCTGGCCGTTTGCGCGGCCTCCTGTGGCCCGGGCAATACCCACCTCATCCAGGGCCTTTATGATGCCAACCGCAATGGCGCCAAGGTGCTGGCCCTGGCATCGCACATTCCTTCCCGCCAGATTGGTTCCCACTTCTTCCAGGAAACGCACCCAGAGCAGATCTTCCAGGAGTGCTCCGGTTACTGCGAAATGGTCATGTCCGGTGACCAGGGCGGGGTAGTGCTCCACCACGCCATCCAGTCCACCATGGCCGGCAACGGCGTGTCCGTGCTGGTTATCCCTGGCGACGTTTCTACCGAAGAGGTTGATGATGACACCTTCGTAGAATCCAAGATCTCCTCCGGCCGCCCCGTGGTCTACCCGGACCCGGCCGAGGCCGCAGCGCTGACCCAGGCCATCAATGAAGCCGAGTCCGTCGCCTTCTTTGTCGGCGCCGGCGCGAAAAATGCCCGTGAGCAGGTGCTGCAGCTGGCGGAAAAGGTCAAGGCCCCCATCGGTCACGCGCTCGGCGGCAAGATGTACATCCAGTACGATAACCCGTTTGACGTGGGCATGTCCGGCCTTTTGGGTTACGGCGCCGCGCATGAGGCCACCCATGAGGCAGACCTGCTGATCCTCTTGGGCACGGACTTCCCATATAACGACTTCCTGCCTAAGGGCAATGTGGCACAGGTGGATATCAACGGTGCCCATATCGGCCGCCGCACCAAGATCTCCTACCCCGTGACCGGTGACGTTGCCGCCACCATCGACAACATCCTGCCGCACGTGGAGGAGAAGAAGGACCGCTCCTTCTTGGATAAGATGCTGAAGAAGCACTACGACAAGCTGGAGCACGTCGTGGAGGCTTATACCTCCAACGTGGAAAAGCACACCCCGATCCACCCCGAGTACATTGCGGATCTCATTGACCAAGAGGCCGACGATGACGCCATCTTCACCGTCGATACCGGCATGTGCAACGTTTGGGGCGCGCGCTACATCACCCCGAATGGCAAGCGCGAGCAGATCGGCTCCTTCCGCCACGGCACCATGGCAAACGCCCTGCCGCAGGCCATCGGCGCGCAGCAGGCTAATCCTGGCCGCCAAGTCATTACCTTCTCTGGCGACGGCGGGCTGTCCATGCTCATGGGCGAGCTGCTGACGGTCAAGCTGCACCAGCTGCCGGTCAAGATGTTCGTGTTCAATAACTCCTCGCTGGGCATGGTCAAGCTGGAGATGCTGGTAGGCGGCATCCCAGAGCACGAGACCGACCACGAGTCCGTGGACTTTTCCAAGATCGCAGAAGCCGCCGGCATCAAGACCTTCCGAATCGAGGATCCGAAGCAGGCTCCGAAGCAGATCAAGAAGGCCTTGGCTTATAACGGCCCTGCGCTTATCGATGTCGTCACTGACCCCAACGCCCTGTCCCTGCCACCGACGCTGACCTTCGATCAGCTCCTGGGCTTCTCCAAGGCCGCTACCCGCACCGTCTTCGGCGGCGGCGTGGGCTCCATGCTGTCCATGGCCAAGTCCAACCTGCGCAATATCCCGCGCCCGCAGGACTTCTAAGCTATAACTGCCAAATAGCGCGCTAGCCACGCTTCCTTTTTCTTACCGCGGATTCCGTTCCACGGTTGGGAAGGGGAAGCGTGGCTTTTTTGCTTTCACAGGTTTCAGTCAGAAACTTATCAGTAGGCTAGAAACTGGGTTTGCCATGATGGTTTAGTGAAGCTTGCACGCACGCAGGTGTGCAGATGACAGGAAGTAATAGGAGCTACAGGACGCATGGAAGACAATAAACTTGCCAAAGTCCTCGTCGTTGATGACGAGCCGAATATCGTGGAGCTTTTGACGGTATCGTTGAAGTTCCAAAATTTTGAGGTCTACAGCGCCAACTCGGGCAATGAGGCCCTGCGCGTGGCGCGCGAGGTCAACCCGGATGCCTACATTTTGGACGTCATGATGCCGGGGATGGACGGTTTTGAGCTCTTGGGCAAGCTGCGCCAGGAAGGCCTGGATGGCCCAGTGCTGTACCTGACCGCCAAGGACGGCGTGGATCAGCGCATTCACGGCCTGACCATCGGCGCAGATGATTACGTCACCAAACCCTTTAGCCTCGAAGAGGTCATCACCCGCCTGCGCGTGATCATGCGCCGCGGCGGTGCTGCCGAGGAGTCTTCTAACGACGCCACCATGAGCTATGCCGATCTGACCTTGAATGACGATACCCACGAGGTCACCAAGGGCGGCGAGCTCATTGAGCTTTCTCCCACGGAATTCAACCTCCTGCGCTACCTCATGCAAAACAAGGAAGTGGTGCTCTCCAAGTCCAAGATCCTGGACAACGTCTGGCACTATGACTTCGGCGGCGATGGCAACGTCGTGGAATCCTATATTTCTTACCTGCGCCGCAAGATCGATACCGGCGATACGCAGCTTATCCACACCGTGCGCGGCGTTGGCTATGTGCTGCGCACTCCGCGATCCTAAACTGACGTTTTATAATGGCAGATTCACAGGAGAACCCCGCTGCGGGAAGGACCGCGCAGTCCCAGCCCCAGCAGCCGCAGCAGCCGCCAAAGAAGTGGCATGAGCAGCTGGATCAGCTGCCACAGCAGGGGCAGGGAAAGAAAAAGAAGCGCTCCAAGCGCGACTACATCAAGCAGATTCCGCAGGCGATGCCCCTGCGTACCTGGCTTGTGGTTCTCCTCGTGGTCATCTCCGGCCTCGGGTTGACGGGTTCGTCCTTTGCCGTGAACTCGATCATGCGCAACGTGCTGTATAACAACGTCGATAGCGAACTGCGCTCAGCGTCGTCTTCCTGGGCACGCGATGTGGGCAATGACTTCTTTTTAGGTGATCACACCAAGCGCCCGCCCACGGAATACGTGGTGCTCAATTACCTTCCGGATGGCACCATTCGCTATTCGGGGCCCACGTCCACCACCCCGGACGTGGAGGGCGTTCCCTTGGGCGGGTACCCCACGACGGTGGGCTCGATTGAAAATAACACCAAGTGGCGCGCGCTGGCCTTTGCGGATTCCAATGGCGTTATCACCGTCATTGCCAAGGACATGACCCATGAAAAGGAGATCCTGCACGGCCTTGCCATGGTGCAGGTATCCATTGCAGCGATTGCCTTGGCAGCCATGGCCGGCGTGGGCTTCTGGTTTATCCGTAGGGCGTTGCGGCCGCTGCGGGTGGTGGAATCGACGGCATCGGAAATCGCGGCCGGCGATCTGGACAAGCGCGTGCCTGAATGGCCGCTGCATACGGAGGTTGGCCAATTGGCCGCCGCGCTCAATATCATGCTGGGCCACCTGCAGCGCTCGGTCGTTACGGCGCAGGAAAAAGAGGAACAGATGCGCCGCTTTGTCGGCGATGCCTCCCACGAACTGCGCACCCCGCTGACCAGCCTGCGCGGTTACACGGAGCTCTATCGCTCCGGGGCGACAAACGATGTCGATCTGGTCTTTTCCAAGATCGATAAGGAATCCAAGCGCATGTCGCTGCTGGTAGAGGATCTGCTTGCGCTTACCCGCGCGGAAGGAACGCGTCTAGACCTGCGGCCGGTGGACCTTCTGGAACTTTCCCTTTCGGTGGGATCGTCCGCGCGCGCTGCCTTCCCCGAGCGCGAGGTCAAGGTGGTCAATAATGCGCAGTCCATCCCCGTGGTCAATGGCGATGCAGACCGCCTCCACCAAGTTCTGCTCAACTTGATTACCAATGGGCTGCGCCACGGCGGCGAGGATGCCACGGTCACCCTGCAGTTGCGCCGCGACAACAAGGACATCCTTGTGGATGTCATCGATGACGGCAAGGGAATGTCGTCCGAGGACGCCGCCCACATCTTCGAGCGCTTCTACCGCGCGGATTCCTCGCGCACGCGCGATACCGGCGGATCCGGTTTGGGCCTTGCCATCGTGCATTCCTTGGTGGAACAGCACGGCGGCAGCATCAGCGTGGACTCCAAGTTGGGCCAGGGCACCACCTTTACGGTGCGCCTGCCCGCGCTGGAGGAACCAGAGGATTAGTCCTCGCGGTAGCCATCCTCGTTGGTGCCTAGGTGCTGGCGGATGCGCGCGGCCGCCTCATCCATGGCGGCATCGTCGGTGTCCTCGGCGGCATAGGCCTTGGAAAAGTCGTACTCTTCCATCTTCTCGGTGGGGAAGAGGTGGATGTGGGTGTGCGGCACATCGAAGCCGGCGATGACGTAACCGGTGCGCGGGGTGTCGTACGCGTTCTTGATGGCCTCACCGATTTCCAGGGCCACCTCGTTCAGGTGCGCCCAGGTCTGCGGATCCAGGTCGGTCCACTTATCCACTTCCTCTACGGGCACGACCAGGGTGTGGCCGTAGCGCAGCGGCTCGATGGAGAGAAATGCCACGCAGGTCTTATCGCGGTAGACAAAGCGGGCGGGTAGGTCACCAGTGATGATTTTGCTAAATACAGAAGCCATAGCTGCCAGGCTACCCCCAGCTATGATAGTGGGCATGCGCATTCTCGTAATTGGCTCGGGCGGCCGTGAACACGCCCTCGTGAAAGGACTGCACGCTGATCCACAGGCTACGGAGATCCACGTCGCGCCCGGCAGCGCGGCCATGGAACCGCTGGCTACCCTGCACCCGGAATACTCCCAGGTAGATGATCCAGAACGCATGGTGGAACTGGCCCGGGAGATCGCTGCCGAGCTCGTGGTCATCGGCCCTGAGGTGCCGCTGGTCGCCGGCGTGGCGGATGCGCTGCGCGCAGCAGGCATCGCCGTCTTTGGGCCGAATAAGGACGCGGCCCAAATTGAAGGCTCCAAGGCCTTTGCCAAGGAAGTCATGGAAGCCGCTGGGGTCAAGACGGCCCGCGCGGAGCAGCTGCGCCCAGGCGCTAGCGATACCGATATTGAGGCCGCGCTGGATAATTTTGGCCCGCAGTTCGTGGTCAAAGATGATGGGCTGGCAGGTGGCAAGGGCGTGGTAGTCACCGGCGAGCGCGCCGCCGCCCGCGCGCATGTAGATGCGGTCTTAGGCGCCGGCAATCCGGTGCTCTTGGAATCGTTCCTCGACGGCCCCGAGGTATCGCTATTTTGCCTTGTCGATGGCGAGACCGTCGTGCCGCTGTTGCCCGCCCAGGACCACAAGCGCGCCTACGATAACGACGAAGGCCCCAATACCGGCGGCATGGGCGCGTACACACCGCTGCCGTGGCTGGGCAAGGACGACGTGCAGCGCATCGTCGACGAGGTATGTACCCCGGTTGCCAAGGAAATGGTGCGCCGCGGCACCCCCTATTCCGGCCTGCTCTATGCCGGGCTAGCTTGGGGCGACGAGGGCCCAGCGGTGGTGGAATTTAACTGTCGCTTTGGTGACCCAGAAACCCAAGCGGTGCTCTCGCTCCTACAGTCCCCGCTGGCGCAAGCGCTCAACGCCACTGCCACCGGCACGCTGGCAGAACTCGAGCCCCTTCAGTGGGAAGATGGCTATGCCATCACCGTGGTCATGGCAGCCGAGGGATACCCCGCCTCGCCCCGCAAGGGCGATGCCATCACGGGCGAGGGCCTCGAGGATCCAGAGCGCGTGCTGCACGCCGGCACGAAACGCTCCAATGGGGTATTCCAAAGCAATGGTGGCCGCGTGCTCAACGTGCTGGGCAAGGGAGACACGCTAGATGCCGCGCGCGAGAATGCCTACGCCACCGCTCAGGGCATTGAATTTGCGGGAGGGTTTGTCCGTGGGGACATCGGCAAGCGTGCGGCAGCCGGTGAAATTTCTATCTAGCAAGTAGCCACGGGGGAGGGCAGGCATGGAATAATAAGCCACGTGGCTGAGAAGAAGAATATCCCCAACGTCCTGTCCTCCCGTTATGCTTCTGCGGAGCTTGCCAATATTTGGAGCGCGGAGCATAAAATCATCCTCGAGCGCAAGCTGTGGATCGCCGTGATGCACGCCCAGAAGAACCTGGGCGTGGACATCCCCGCCAAGGCCATTAGCGCGTATGAAGCCGTTATCGAGGACGTGAACCTCGAATCCATTGCTGAGCGCGAGCGCGTCACCCGCCACGATGTGAAGGCCCGCATCGAAGAATTCAATGCGCTGGCCGGCTACGAGCACATCCACAAGGGCATGACCAGCCGCGATCTCACCGAGAACGTGGAGCAGCTGCAGATCCACACCTCGCTGGAAATCATCCGGGATAAGGCCATCGCCGTGGTCTCGCGCATCGGCCGCCACGCCGCCGAGTACCAATCCCTGGTCATGGCCGGGCGCTCGCACAACGTGGCCGCGCAGGCCACCACGCTGGGCAAGCGCTTTGCCACCGCCGGCGATGAAATGCTGCTGGCCATCGAGCGCGTGGAAGACCTGCTGTCGCACTACCCGCTGCGCGGCATCAAGGGCCCCATGGGTACCTCGCAGGACATGCTGGATCTCATGGGCGGTTCCGAGGATAAGCTCGCCTCCCTAGAGACCAATATTGCGGATTACCTGGGCTTCCGCCGCATCTTCAACTCCGTGGGCCAGGTGTACCCGCGCTCGCTGGATTTCGATGCCATCTCCTGCCTCGTCTCCCTGGGCACCGCCCCGGCATCGCTTGCCACCACCATCCGCCTGATGGCCGGCAACGAGACCGTCACCGAGGGCTTCAAGGAAGGCCAGGTGGGCTCGTCCGCCATGCCGCATAAGATGAACGCCCGCTCCTGCGAGCGCGTGACCGGCCTGCAGGTCATCCTGCGTGGCTACCTCACCATGGCCGCAGACCTCGCCGGCAGCCAGTGGAACGAGGGCGATGTCTCCTGCTCGGTGGTGCGACGCGTGGCGCTTCCCGATGCCTTCTTTGCCATCGACGGCCAATTCGAAACCTTCCTTACCGTGCTCGATGAATTCGGAGCCTTCCCCGCCATGATCGACCGCGAGCTGGAGCGCTACCTGCCCTTCCTCGCCACCACCCGCATCCTCATGGCGGCGGTGCGCGCCGGGGTGGGCCGCGAGACCGCCCACGAGGTCATCAAGGAAAACGCCGTGGCCGTGGCCCTGAATATGCGCGAAAACGGCGGCAACCAGGACTTGGTCCAGCGCCTTGCCGCAGATGACCGCCTGCCCATGGACGAGGCCGAGCTCGAAAGGGTCCTCGAGGATAAGCACGCCTTCATCGGCGCCGCCGAATCCCAAGTCTCCCAGGTCCTAAACCGCATCAAGGCCCTTGTGGGCGAGCACCCCAAGGCCGCGGCTTATACACCGGGCGAAATCCTTTAGCGCTGTGCGCGGGCTTACGTTCCCGCGCACGCCCGCGCGTTATGATGAAGACCATGCGTCCTGAGCTTTCTTCTTATACCCATGTAGCCTCCGGTAAAGTCCGCGATATTTACGATGTGGATGACACCACCCTGCTGATGGTGGTCTCTGACCGCATCTCCGCCTACGACTTTGCCTTGGAACCGGCCATCCCTGATAAGGGCCGAGTTCTCACGGCTACCTCGAAGTTCTTCTTCGATGCCATCGACTTTCCCAACCACCTCGCCGGGCCCCTCGATGATGAGCGCATTCCGGAAGAATGCTTGGGTCGCGCCATGGTGGTCAAGAAGCTAGACATGCTGCCCTTCGAGTGCGTGGCGCGCGGTTTCCTTACCGGCTCCGGCTTGAAGGAATACCAGGCAGACGGCACCGTCTGTGGCATCGAGCTGCCCGCAGGCCTTGTCGAGGCCTCCCGCCTGCCCGAACCCATTTTCACCCCTGCTACGAAGGCGGAGCAGGGCGATCACGATGAGAACGTCTCTTTCGAACACGTGGCAGATAAGCTCGGCCGCGAGCGCTCCGAGGAGCTACGCGCGGCTACCTTGCGCATTTACGCCAAGGCAGCCCAGCTGGCGGAGGAGAAGGGCATCATCTTGGCCGATACCAAATTCGAGTTCGGCCTCGATGCGGATGGCACGCTCGTGCTTGCCGATGAAGTCCTCACCCCCGATTCCTCCCGCTACTGGCCCGCAGATTCCTACGTGGAAGGCGAGGTCCAGCCCTCCTTTGATAAGCAGTACGTGCGCGATTGGCTGACTTCTGATGCCTCCGGCTGGGATAAGTCCTCTGAGACCACCCCGCCCGCGCTTCCCGATGACGTCGTTTCCGCCACCCGCCTGCGCTATATCGAGGCCTACGAAAAGCTATCGGGTGAGCGCTTCGCGGACTTCCTTGCGCCGCGTTCCTAGCCGCCCAGGCCGGTCTAGGCCGGATAGGGCAACCGCGCGTTAGCTGGTTGCCCACGGCTGTTGCCCGCCGCTGGGGCATAACCGGTGACGCGTACAGTGGTAGGGCATGAGTGATGAAAAGACGACCGCACCGGTAGCCCCAGTCCACCCCGTAAAGCGCGAATTTCACGGCCGCGAATTCGTGGATAATTACGAGTGGCTACGCGATAAGCAATCGCAGGAAACCCTGGATTACCTCAATGCCGAAAACGATTACACGGCGGCGCATACCGGGCACTTGGATGCGATGACGGAGAATATCTTCCAAGAGATTAAATCCCGCATTAAACAAACCGATATGTCCGTGCCAGCCCGCCGCGGTAAGTACTGGTACTACGGCCGCTCCGAGGAGGGCAAGAACTACGGCTATTCCTGCCGCATCCCGGTAGAAGAAGGCAGCGATCCCTGGACCGCACCGGTGATTCCGGAAGAAGGAAGCCCAGAAGGCGAAGAAATTATCTTGGACGCCAATGCCCTGGCAGAGGGAAGGGACTTCTTCGCCCTTGGTGCGGCCTCCATCTCAGATTCCGGCCGCTACTTGGCCTATTCCGTGGACTTCGCTGGCGATGAGCGCTTTGAACTGTCCATTAAGGACCTCGATACCGGAGAGCTGCTGGACGATCACCTCACCGGCATTTTCTACGGCGCTACCTGGGCAGGCGACGGCTATATCTTTTACTCCACGGTGGATGATGCCTGGCGCCCGGATGCGGTGTGGCGCCATAAGGTAGGCACCGAGCAATCCGCGGATGTGCGCGTCTTCCATGAGGAGGATGAGCACTTTAACGTGGGCATCGGCAGTGCCCGCTCCGATAAATACCTCTTCATTGGGGTGGGGTCGAAGATTACCTCGGAAGCCTGGGTGCTAGATACGGACAACCCAGAAGGCGAATTCCGCCCGCTGTGGACGCGCGAGACCGGCGTTGACTACGACGTAGACCATGCCGTGGTGGGCGGCGAAGACTACTGGATTGTCACCCACAATGCCACCGGCCCGAACTTCGCGGTGGGCTATGCCAAGGTCGATGAGGATCTTCCCGCCCTGCGCGAACTGCCGGAGCTTTTGGCACACGATGACACCACCCGAATCGAGGGCGTGGACACCTACCGCGACCACATGGTGGTGGGCTACCGCCGCGGTGGCATCGGCCGCGCCGCCATCATGCGCGTTGGCGATGACTTCGGGGAATTCGAAGAACTCAACTTCAACGAGGAACTCTTTACCGTCGCCGTGGACGGCAACCCGGAATGGGACGCGCCGGTAGTCCGCGTGAACTACGTGTCCTATATCCAGCCCGCGCAGCTTTTTGATTACCGCGTGGATACCGGCGAGTACACGCTGCTAAAGGAACAGGAAGTCCCCGGCGGCTATGTTCCGGATGATTACGTGGCCTACCGCATCTGGTCGACCGCCAGCGATGGCACCAAGATCCCAGTCTCCGTGGTGCACCGTTCTGACTTGGACCGCACCAAACCCAATCCGACGCTGCTGTATGGCTACGGCTCCTACGAGGCCAGCATGGACCCGTACTTCTCCGCGACCCGGCTATCGCTCATGGACCGCGGCATGATTTATGCGGTTGCCCACGTGCGCGGCGGCGGCGAGATGGGCCGTCAGTGGTACGACGACGGCAAGATGCTGCAGAAGAAAAACACCTTCACCGATTTCATCGCTGTGGCTGATGACCTCATCGAGCGCCGCGTGACCACCCCGGACCAAATGGTGGCCGAAGGTGGATCCGCCGGCGGCATGCTCATGGGCGCCGTGGCGAATATGGCACCTGACCGCTTTACCGCTATCCAAGCCGTGGTCCCCTTCGTGGACCCGCTGACCTCGATGCTCATGCCAGAGCTTCCCCTTACCGTTCCCGAGTGGGAAGAGTGGGGCGATCCGTACCACGATCCGGAATACTACGACTACATGAAGTCCTACTCTCCCTACGAGAATGTTGAGGCCAAGGACTATCCGGACATCTTGGCTATCACCTCGCTGAATGATACCCGCGTGCTGTATGTGGAACCGGCGAAGTGGATTGCGCAGCTGCGCGCTACCGCCACCGGCGGCGAGTTCCTGCTCAAGACGGAAATGGCCGCCGGGCATGGTGGCGTATCCGGCCGCTACGATAAGTGGCGCCAAAACGCCTTCGAATACGCCTGGACCATCAATAAGGCCACCGGTCTTACGGAATAACCGCGCAGCACGGTCACGCGCTGGCCGGCACCCTGGCCTGCGTTCTGGCCAGCGCGCGGATCTGGCGGTACTGTGCGATAATTTGAGCTATGACTAGCCACCTTCTGGTTTCTATCTCCAGTATTTTTGAGGACACTCGGAAGCAGGCTACAAGCTTCCTGTCGGTTCTGGACCGGGAGGAAATTCCCGTCTCCCTGCTCATCGCCCCGCACATTGATGGCAATTGGCACCTGGCCAAGGACAAGGACACTCAACAGTGGCTGAAGGATCAGGCGGCCGCGGGCCGTCCGCTTATCCTCAATGGTTTTGACCAGGCAGTCCAAGGCCGCCGCGCGGAGTTTGCCAACCTCAATTCGCATGAGGCGAAGCTGCGCCTAGCCGGTGCGACCCGGCAGATGGCGCAGATTGGTTTCGAACCTACCATCTTCGCGCCCCCGCGCTGGCGCATGTCTCCCGGAACGTTGCAGGTCCTGCCCAAATTCCCCTTTGAGGCGGCGGCTTCTACCCGCGGCATCCTGGAGGTGCCCACCGGCAAATTCCACCAAGCCCGCAACCTTTCTTTTGGTGAGGGCTTCGGTTCCGCCAAGTGGTGGCGTAAAAACATCATCCGCGCGGCCGAGCGCTCCGCCGAGCGCGGCAATACCGTGCGTCTTTCCGTCTCCGCCCGCAACCTAGATGACCGCAAGGTCATCAAGGACTTTGTAAAGGCAGCCCGCCGCGCCCTCGACGCGGGCGCTACTCCCGCTGATTACAGCATTTACCTGCCGCGTTAGTCCGGTGGAGGCCTCATAGTAGATCACATGAAACGAACAGATGAACTAACAACGCAACAGGCGGCAGACCTTCTGAATGTCTCTCGGCCGCGAGTCATCGAGCTCATGGACGAAGGAGCCCTGGAGGGACATACAGAATACGCCCACCGGCATCTGTATGCCTCCAGCGTGCAGGGCTATAAACGCCAGAGAGACCTTGAGCAGCGTGCTGCTGCAGACGAGCTCGCGGTGCTTTCTGACGAGATGGGCTTATACGAGTAGGCGCTCCTACTTGCTCAGGCCGTTGATGAAGTCCTTCGCCTGCTGGGGGAGCATGCCCCAGATACCAGCGGGGATGATCTTCTGCAGGTTGCCGGTGGCCGCCATGAAGCCGGGGATAGCGAGCAGGCCGGCCAGGATGGCAAAGCCAATAATGGTGCCGGTGCCCCAGGAGCTGGGGCCGAACCCGAAGCCTGGGTCATCGGTGTTGTCATCGTTTCCTTGGTCGTCTCCGCTGGGAGCGTCAGTGGATTCGTCCTCTCCCAAGGTGAAACCGACCTTGACGGGGTCGTGGTCAGAGGCGCGGAAGGGGGAATCGTCGTAGAAATCTACGGCGTTGTAGTTGCGGCGGGAGTACTCAAAGGCGACGGGCTCGTCGGCGTTGATGTTCCACACTTGGGCATCGTCAAGCGCGCCCGACGCAATCTCATTGGCCAGGACGTGGTCCAAGGTGCCGAGCAGGCCGCCGAACTGGTAGGAGGTATCGGCGCCGTACTTTTCCGCAGGCACGGTAAAGCCATCGTTGCGGAAGACATCGAGCGCTGTTTCGTGGGTGTAGGTGTTGAAATCACCCAGGGCGAAAAGCGGCTTATCCTTCCAATCGTCCTGCTTGTGCAGGGCATCGAGCACGGCCTGGGCTTGGGCATTGCGGACGTTGGGGTTATTGCCCTGGCCATCGCCGGAATCCTCGTCGCTCTTGGCCACCGAGCCCTTGGACTTGAAGTGGTTGGCCACGGCGACGAAGGACTCGTCATCGCTATTGAGCGGCTGGAATTCCTGGGCCAGCGGCTCGCGGGCAGTGCCGGAAAAGCGCGGATCCTGGAAGATGCGGGATTCGCCCACGGGCTTGACCACGTCCTTGTGATAAATGAACGCGGTGCGGATGACATCGGGGTGCGCGGGGACCTGATCCTTGGACGGGGAGGGAACGAAGGACCACTTCTCGGAGCCCGCGGCCTCGTTGAGTTTTTCGGTCAGGCGTTTCAGTACCTTATCGCGCTGGTTAAAGTCCCCGGTAACCGCGTAGCCATCTTCGATTTCGGAAAGGCCAATGACATCTGCATCGAGGCCATTGATGGCGGCGACGATCTTGCGCTCTTGGTCCTTTAAGGCGGATTCGGTATAGGCGCCGCGGGTCTTGCCGCGGTTGACGGTGACCTTATTTCCTTCGCGGTCGGTATAGGCGCTGCCGCCGAATTCCTCGCCCAAAGAGGTGAAGTAATTCAGCACGTTGAAGGCGCCAATGGTGTATTCGCCCTTGACGTCATCAACGGCGTGCAGCTCCGCACCGCGGGATTCTTCCCAGGAGATGGGGAGATCGGTGCCGGCGGTCTCACCTGTGACCGGCTCGGTGGGCTGGAAGCGCCACTGATCGTGGGAGTAGCCCACGATGACTGGGTGCTGGAATTCCACGGTATCGGTGGTGCGCAGGGACTTGATGGTCTTGCCGCCATCTTGGGCGATATAGGGCAGTGGGGTGTCCTTATCGGTCCTTAAATAATCGCGGGTGCGGCCATCATCTAAGGTAACGAGCTTTTCCGCGTTGTCCTTGGCCAGTTTTTGCAGATCGGAATTGGGGTCGGTGGAAGGGGAGTGGACATCGGAAGGCTGGCGGAAGGCCTCATCGCCCGGGGCGAGGCCGACCTCGCCGTATTGGTTGAGCGAGTAGTTATTGGTCACGGTGTGCGTGCCGGGCTGGATGAGCATGTGCTCAAAGGACTCGCGGGCGCTGTCGCCCTGGGGCAGCTCATCCACGGCGAGCGGGGTGACCTCCTCCAGCGCGGTATCGAGCTGCTTGAGGGAAGAAGCGCTGACCTGGGTGGCGCCGTAATACTCGGAAACCTGGCCGGTGACCTCTACGGAATCACCGATGCTGGGGTATTTATCGGCGCCCTTTTTACCCATGTGGACAAATAGCGCCTGGGAGGCATCGGTGGCTTCTTTGCCGGTGCCGCCGGTCTGGATGGTAAAGCCGTTGAGCCCGCCCTCGCTCCACACGCCGGTGACAACGCCCTGGGTAGCAACGTTTTGGCCCTCGAGCGGGGAGGTATCGCCGGGGCCTTGGATTTCCGCAATCGGGGTTATGCCTTCGGGCGCGGGAAGATTCTCAGAACCTGCGGAATTATCGGAGCCACCCGGCTGCGGGGCCGGGGACTCGTTGCCAGAGTTGGTAGGAGACGGTGCACCGATGGTGAAGTCTGCGGAGTTGTCATCGGTATCGGCGCCCGCCGCGTTGCGGGAAGCAGAGGTGTCATTAGACAGCGAGCCGGTGGCAGCTCCTTCAGACTTGGAGGCGGCGCCGTAACCTACTAGGTCAATGGTGTTGCCGGTGGCATCGGCAAGCTGCACCGAGCCCTTCGTGCCGGACATATTGACCTTGCCTTGCGCATCCGGGGTGGGAAGAGCCTGGGCCTGACCATTGCCGGCCGCACCCTGCACCAGGTAGTAACCGTGGGGAGCAATGGTGCCAGACAGGGTTATCTTGCCGCCGCTACTGCCGTTGGAGGCGAAGTACTCCACGGACCAGCCGGTGAGATCGATTGCAGCATCGGTGGGGTTATAAAGCTCGATGAAATCATTGGAAAAGCTCGCACCCCTTATTTCCGCCACCGCCGTAGACCTCAGAGATGACCGCGGTGGAATTATCCGGGGCGGCCAAGGCGGTAGGCACCGCGACGGATAGGGAGAGGGTGGAGAAACTGGCAGCGAGGGCTACCCTGCCAAGGCGGCGAAGAGCCATAGAAGTCACCTTAATCATAGAGAAAGTTGTCATGGACGCCTTTTATTTTTACTCGCTGAACAATCGGTGTACCCAGGGTCGCAATCGGTGGGGTGTGCGCGAGCAGGCGGTGAAACCTGGGTGCCGCGCAAAATTCGTTTTCCTGTTGGTCGTAATTTACGCGGAGTTTGCATTACCGGGGTGAAAACCCTGCAGTGGGGGTATATCTAGGGATTGGGCGGGGGTATGACTACACTGAATCGGGCAGACCTAAGCCCCATACAGTAAGGCAAAAATTTCATGGCTCGTGTAGTTGTCAATGTCATGCCCAAGGCGGAAATTCTGGATCCGCAGGGCCAAGCTGTCGTCCGCGCATTGGGTCGCATCGGAGTATCCGGTGTCAGCGATGTGCGCCAAGGAAAGCGCTTCGAACTCGAGGTAGATGATTCCGTTACCGCAGAGGAACTGGATAAGGTGGCAGAAACGCTGCTGGCTAATACCGTCATCGAGGACTACGAGGTTACGCAGCTGGAGGTCAAGTAAGTGACCGCAAAAATCGGAGTAATCACCTTCCCCGGCACCCTGGATGATGTGGATGCCGCCCGCGCGGCCCGCACCGCCGGCGCCGAGGTCATTAACCTCTGGCACGCAGATGCTGATCTGCACGGCGTGGACGCGGTAGTCGTGCCGGGCGGTTTTTCCTATGGTGACTACCTGCGCTCGGGCGCTATTTCGGCGCTCGCCCCCGTCATGCGCAGCGTCATCGACCGCGCCAAGGCGGGAATGCCGGTGCTCGGCATTTGCAATGGTTTCCAAATCTTGACTGAAGCAGGCCTCTTACCGGGCGCATTGACCCGGAATAAGGGCCTGCATTTTCATTGCACCGATACTTACCTGGAGGTGGAGCACTCCACCACGGCCTGGACCAGCGAGTTTGAAAAGGGCCAAAAGATTTTGGTGCCCGCCAAGCACGGTGAGGGCCGCTTCCAAGCAGGCGATGACGATATCGCCCGCATCGAGGGCGAAGGCCGCGTGGTCTTCCGCTATACCGATAACTACAACGGCTCCATCAATGGCATTGCTGGGGTAAGCGATGAGACCGGCCGGATTGTGGGCCTCATGCCGCACCCCGAGCACGCCATTGACCCGCTGACCGGCCCATCCACCGACGGATTGGGACTATTCGTATCCGCCATCAAGGCCGTCGCGGAAGCGCCGGCGGTTTAAGGAGGCCACCTACATGACCGTTTCTAATGACACCGTAGACAAGGCGCAGTCCACCCCGGATGAGCAGCAGCCGTACGTTGAGCTCGGCCTGAAGGATGACGAATACCAGCGCATCCACGATATTCTGGGCCGGCGCCCCACCGACGCGGAGCTGACCATGTACTCCGTGATGTGGTCCGAGCACTGCTCCTATAAGTCCTCCAAGACGCACCTGCGCTACTTTGGTGAGACCATGACGGAGGAGATGGGGGAGAAGATCCTCGCCGGCATTGGTGAAAACGCCGGCGTGGTGGACATCGGCGATGGCAATGCGGTGACCTTCCGCGTGGAATCGCACAACCACCCCTCCTACGTGGAGCCCTACCAAGGCGCGGCCACCGGCGTGGGCGGCATCGTCCGCGACATCATGGCCATGGGTGCGCGCCCGATTGCCGTGATGGATCAGCTGCGCTTTGGGCCTGCCGATGCCCCCGATACCAAGCGCGTGCTACCCGGCGTCGTCTCCGGCGTGGGCGGCTACGGCAACTCCTTGGGCCTGCCCAATATTGGCGGAGAAACCGTCTTTGATGAAACCTATGCGGGAAACCCGCTGGTCAATGCCCTGTGTGTGGGCACGCTCAAGGTCGATGACCTCAAGCTCGCCTTCGCCTCCGGCACTGGCAATAAGGTCATGCTCTTCGGTTCCCGCACCGGCCTGGATGGCATCGGCGGCGTATCCGTACTGGCCTCCGATACCTTTGAAGACGGCGCGGAGCGCAAGCTTCCTGCCGTGCAGGTGGGCGACCCCTTCGCGGAAAAGGTGCTTATCGAATGCTGCCTGGACCTCTACCACGCCGGTGTTGTGGTGGGCATCCAGGACTTGGGCGGTGCCGGCCTGGCGTGTGCCACCTCTGAGCTGGCCGCGTCCGGCGATGGCGGCATGGAGGTCAACCTCGATGCCGTGCCGCTGCGCGCGGAAAACATGACCGCCGCGGAAATCCTCGCCTCCGAGTCCCAGGAGCGCATGTGCGCCGTCGTGGCACCGGAAAACGTGGAGAAGTTCCGCGAAATCTGTGAGCACTGGGAGGTCACCTGTGCCGAAATCGGTGAGGTTAGTGAGGGTGACCACCTGGTCATTCGCCACCAGGGCGAGGTCGTCGTCGATGCCCCAGCTGGCACCATCGCAGATGAAGCGCCCGTCTACGAGCGCCCCTACGCCCGCCCCGAGTGGCAGGATGAGCTGCAGAAATACCAGGGCACGGACAAGCGCGGCCTGGTGGAATCCCTGCAGAAGCTCGTCTCTTCGCCTTCGCTGTGCTCGCGCGATTTCATCATGAATCAGTACGACCGCTACGTGCGCGGCAATACCGTCCAGTCCCATCACGCGGACGCGGGCGTGCTGCGCATCGATGAGGAGACCGGCCGCGGCGTCGCCGTTTCCGCCGATGCTTCTGGCCGCTACACCAAGCTGGACCCGAACATGGGCGCGCGCCTGGCCCTGGCGGAGGCCTACCGCAACGTCGCGGTCACCGGCGCCAAGCCCGTCGCGATTACCAATTGCCTGAACTACGGTTCGCCGGAAAACCCGGACGTGATGTGGCAATTCCGCGAATCCGTGCATGGGCTTGCCGATGCCGCCGTGGAACTGTCCATCCCCGTCTCCGGCGGCAACGTCTCCTTCTACAACCAGACCGGCTCCGAGCCCATCCTGCCCACCCCGGTCGTAGGCGTGCTTGGCGTTATCGACGATGTGCACCAGGCCATTGGCAATAACCTGGGCACCGTCAATGAGAAGGAAGTCCTCATCGCCTTGGGCGAGACCAAGGATGAGTTCGGCGGTTCCATCTGGCAGCTGGTGAGCGCCGAGGGCGCCGACAAGGACAACCTCAACGGCCTGCCACCCCAGGTGGACATGGCCAATGAGAAGCGCCTCGCGGACTTCTTCCACGGCAACGATCTGCTCACCGCCGCACACGATGTCTCCGAGGGTGGCCTTGCCGTCGCCGCCTTTGAGATGGCCAAGCGCGCCGGTGCGCTTGCCGATGCCGCCGGCCTCGGCCTCGACCTCGATCTCACCGCCGTGCACGAGGACGCCTTCACCGCGGCCTTCTCCGAGTCCGCTTCCCGCGCGCTCGTGGCCACCACCGCTGACCGCGCCGATAAGGTGCTTGCCCGTGCGGCAGAGCTCGGCATCCCCGCGGCCATCGTGGGCGAGACCACCGAAACCGGTGCCCTTACCCTGGGCGGCGAATCCGTGGCCATCTCCCAGCTGGTTGAGGCATGGTCTGCCACCTTGCCTGACCTCTTCGGTCACGCCGTGGGTGCCAACTCCGTTGTGGAGTAAGCCAGCCCCTGTCACCGCTTAGCTCAAGCCCGGCTTTGGCCGGGCTTGAGGAGCATTTAGACTATCTTCGGTGATCGGGGCCGTTGCCCAATGAGCATCGCCCTTTCTCTCTGTCTCGAATCGAAATTTTTATATTAGGAGTCCCATGAGCGCGCATTCCCGCCATCAAGCCTCCGCGCCCGCATCAACAGTGCTGCGGTGGTATCACCATTGTATTGGGTTGGTGTTTGGCCTCGTGGTTGCCGTAATTTCTGCCGGAAAACTGAATTACGGTGACTGGGGTGCGCTATGGATTGCTGGATTGCTCGTTCGCGATGGAAATCGGGAGCATTTATATAGAATCGATGAACGCGATTTCGCACTGCCACGTGGTGATGTGTGGTTAGACACCATCGCCCACTCTGATGTCACTGAGTTCCCGCACCCTTATGTTCACATCCCATTTCTCGCGGATGTGATGAGCTTGGTCGTGCGGGTCATGAGTTTTGATGTCTCCGTGATATTGCTCGCGATTGCTTCCGGTTGGGCGTTGGTGGTGCTGATAGTCTCCGCCTGGTTCTTGTGGTTTGAAGAAGAGATACCAACCATGGCCTTGCTTTTTGGAATCCTCTTGGGCTGGGCATCGGTAGCTTTTCAATCATCGTTGCTACTTGGCCAGACGAGCCCGCTGATTTTTGCGGGAGTTGCCTACGGCCTTGCTGCTGCTCGCGTGCACCCAGTGCGCGCGGGAATTGCACTAGGACTTGTATCTGCAGTGAAGCTAACCCCCATTATCCTCGTGCTCATCTGCGTGGTTTTCCCGCGGGCGCGCAAAACGGGAGTGGTAGCACTCGGGACAGGAGCCGTTGCTGTGCTCTACTCAATCGTCGTTTCTGGCTGGAACGTGTTTACCTCGTGGTGGGATACCCTTCAGGACATCAAGGCGGCAATAATGGTCGCTCCTGTCAACGGATCGATTGCTTCCCAATTGAGTACCAACCGCGTTGAAGATGACAGCATTCTTGTCACCATCGTCCATGATCCTTCACTGGCTGCCAGCCTTATTCCGCCTTTTGTAGCCCTGGCATTGATTGCGCTGGTTATTGTTACCGCTTTGCGGTCACAGGAGCCGTGGCGCATTGCTGCCGTCGGCATCTTTACGGTTCTTACGGCTACCGCCAATATCTTGTGGGACCATTACGTCTTGTGTGCCGTATTGCCACTGCTAGGCGTTCTGGCCCGCGGGCAGAATCGTATCATTTATGTTGTGCCGGTCTTGGGGCTCTTCTTCTTCCCACCACTGGCCAAGGCAGATTCTGATATGTGGTTGTCGTGGTCCTCGTTGATCGTCTTGGTGGGTTTTGTCATCGCACTGTGTATCGCGGAGCTAAGCCGGAAGGACGCCCTGCCTCTGCGGGACCGCCGCCTTTCCTTCAAAAAGGCGAGTTAGTAGGCGGCTTTTCTCCACTAAATCCGCCACCACGCACCTCCGGAACCGAGGACTTGAAGATCGTTGCCCGGCTGCTCTCCGCCCGATGATGGTGGCACCCACTCAGTGATGGTGTATGTCCGCGGCGGTCAGGCGGTGCTGAATGCGCTTGCCGATGCCGCCGGCCTCGGCCTCGATCTCTCCGCCGTGGACGAGGATGCCTCCATCGCGGCCATCGTGGGTGAGACTTCTGAAACCGAGGCGCTTTCCTTAGGCAGCGAATCCGTGGCCATCTCCCAGCTGGTTGAGGCATGGTTCTCCACCTTGCGTGAGCTCTTCGGCTACGCCGTCGTGGGCGCTAATTCTGTTGTGGGGTAAGCCGGCCTCTAGCATCGCCTAGCTCAAGCCTGGCTTTAAGCCGGGCTTTTTGCTTTCAAGCCTGTGCAACGTAGGTACTCAATCCGTCTTTACTTGTATCCCTCTGGTTGATACAAGTAAAGAAAGAGGCCAAGGGTAGAGGGGTTCGGTGCCGAAATGAAAGCTGTAGAAATTCTGGCGTGGCTAGAATCCTTAGCGGCAAATCAGTGGGGCATTATCACTACGGCTCAGGCTCAACGCGAAGGTATTTCTCGCCTCCACATAAATCGCTTGGCAGGGAGCGAGATCCTAACGCGCGCACGCAGAGGCATCTACCTTCTTCCCTCAGTTCAGCTTGGTCCATTAACGGATGTCAGGGAAGCTTGGATATCCCTTGAACCAAATCTATTTGCGGTAGAACGTATAGAAGCCGACAATAAGATCGTTGTGTCTCATGAGTCCGCAGCACTTATCCATAGCATTGGTGATTTGATTCCGAATACACAGACTTTCTCGGCTTCTTTGCGGAAACAAACCAGTCAGAATGATATCCACATTTATGACGATCGTGAAATAGGGGTCGGGGATATAGAAAATATCGACGGATTGCTCGTAACCTCAGTAGAAAAGACGGTGGAGGACCTGGCCTCCCAAATAATGGAATTCAATTATTTGGCGACTCTCGTCGTAGACTCCTTGCGAAAAGAAGGCGTTCGATTAAAGAGCTTGGCAAAGCGGCTTGAACCAGTGTCAGCAGCCTATGGATTCAATTCTGGTAACGATCTTTTGGCTGCGTGTTGGGAAGAAGCAGGGGCTGACGAAGATAATGAAGAGTTCCGAGATCGCTTCTTCATCAGCGCGGGCACTGGTGTGGAGACAAGGAGTTTTAGAGACTCTCGTTAGCCGCAGAGTGCAGTGAAACGGCATAGAAGAAAATGCGCCCACTGGAGCTGCAATCACCACCACGAATTCCCAGAAACGAGGACTAACGTTGCCGGTATGAAGATCGTTGCCCGGTTGCTGTCCGTCCCGCTTGCGCTTGTCGCTTTCCTCGCACTGTGGCTTGCGGTGGCGCCGTTTACGCCGCATATTCCCTATTGGGGCGCGGGTGCGCTCATCGGCCCGCAGTATGTCGGTCCGGTTGTTATCTTTTCCCTATTTCTCCTAGTCCTTGCGGTGCTAGGAAGGTTCGGCTCCCGCAGCTTCTACGTGCCAGGTGACGCGGGCTTGTTTTAGGGACCGGTAAGGCGGTACCAGGTACCGGGGTGGCGGTAGCCGCCCGGTAGCCGGTTT
>NZ_JASPGQ010000050.1:0-1269 GCF_030229885.1 Corynebacterium sp. MSK204
CTAAGCCTGTACGCGCTGATGGTACTGCAACCGGGAGGTTGTGGGAGAGTAAGTCACCGCCGACACCAAACAACAAAACAACAAAATAGTGTTTATACGATAGTCCCCGAAAGACCATCACCCCGAATAATTGTGGGTGGTTGGTGCTTTTGGGGATTAATTGTGGTTTTACCCCCGCTAGTGTAGGCGACTTGTACTGCTGTCGAGCAGGGGTTATGCGTGGTGGGGTGTGTGGGTTTTACCCCTGGTGTCTTTTCGGGTGGGTAGTCTGATGCCTTGGTAGACGAAAACATATTCGACACATTGAAGGGTGTAGTACACCCCCGGGGGGGATTCGACCACAATGAGTACACCACCACCCACCACAGACCACGCGCACGTAGGCGGGCCGGTGCATGACACCACGGCGGGAGATACCCGTCTACCCAGCGCTACTTGCGCGGCAGGCGAATCCGAGCGCGCCGATGGTATAGCTGATGCACGCATGATCACTGCCGCTGACGGCGACGAGGCACCTGATACCGACACTGATGCTGAGGCAGGAGAACCGGTAGTCTTTTATGCCACCAATACCCCAAACAATCCTATTGCTGCTGCTGGAGCACAAGCCCGGAAGAACTCCTGGTTTTTCTACCAGTCACTCCTTCCAGACCTGGGCGACGACGTCGATCTGACACTGACCAGCCTGGCTAAAGACCTAGGGCTTTCCTATAGCATCTTGTCTGGCATTATTAGGGCGCATTTCCGCATGCAGGAACTCCCCCTGGTAGCAGCGACTAACGTGGAGCAGTGGATCCTGGATACACCACGCTTGCGGGTTATCGATAGGGAAGTAGAACGTATAGGCGACAACCACGAACATGTGGGACTGGTCGATGCCGCCCTGGCAGACTATCTGACACCGACAGCACCGAGCCAACATGTACCTACTGCTGCAGAAATCCGCCGGTTTATCCGCGACTTCATCGACACCCACCACCTGGCCATCGACGACACTGACGAGGTCGAACCCACCCTCAACGTATCTGTACACAATAACCGGGCCACTATCAGTGTGACGTGTGATAAAGCCACTGCCGCCATCATCGCCCGCCATATTGATGCCCATGCCGCCAACCACAAGTGCGGTGCCGGTGAAGCCTTAATCCAACTCATCCTGGATAACACGCACACCAAAGTCGCGATCAATACCTGGGCCTGGCCCCCAGAAAGTGGACACGTCGGGGGTTAGTTATGCTGCTTGGGTCAGTGTAGCTGAATTAAGCGCTT
>NZ_JASPGQ010000051.1:0-1001 GCF_030229885.1 Corynebacterium sp. MSK204
CCTGCTATTTAAAAGGCGTGTCCACACGTAGGATGAACGATCTCGTCGCCAGTTTGGGAATTAATAATCTTTCAAAGTCGCAGGTATCTGACATGGCTAAAGACCTGGACGAGATGGTCGAAGACTTCCGTACCCGACCACTCGATACCGGTCCATACCTGTATGTTGCCTGTGATGCATTGACCATGAAAGTCCGCGAAGGAGGACGCGTGGTCAAAGCTTCCGTCCTCGTGGCTACCGGGGTTAATGCCGAAGGCTATCGTGAGCTATTGGGCATGCAGGTTGCTACATCTGAGTCTGTGGCGTCGTGGACTGGGTTCTTTAGGGATCTTAAAGCTCGCGGACTTAATGAGGTCTATCTTGTCACCAGTGACGCGCATCTAGGAATCCAGCATGCGATTAGTGACGTGTTGCCGAATGCGTCCTGGCAGCGGTGTCGAACGCACTTTTCTAAAAACCTGTCTTCGATGGTTGCCAAGACCCAGTGGCCAACCCTATCGGCGATGTTTCATACGATATTCCAGCAACCAGACTCGGAATCGGTGTGGTCCCAAGCACGTGAGGTCGTAGCGTTTTGTGAAGATAAATTCCCCCACGTTGCCAGCTACCTGGAAGAAGCCCTCGACGAGCTCTTAGCTTTTACCAACGCCCCGAAATCCGTCTGGAAGAAAGTCTGGTCGAATAACCCTACTGAACGGCTCAATCGTGAAATCCGCAGGCGTACGGATGTTGTAGGCATCTTCCCCAATCGTGACGCTGTCGTGCGCCTTGTTGGTGCTGTCCTAGCAGAACAACACGATGACTGGATCCAGCAAAACCGCTACATGTCACTAACCAGCCTGGAACAGACCAAAGCATTGATTACCGCCAACGTCATAGACGCTGACACCACCAAGGAGGTCGCATGAACCAGTTAAAGCACCGAGCACGTGCTGGCCCCTGACACCATCACACTGCATGCTCTATCGAAAGGTAGAAACACCACTCAAACGGACTTGACC
>NZ_JASPGQ010000052.1:0-974 GCF_030229885.1 Corynebacterium sp. MSK204
ATATCCTGCGCAAGGCCGCGAAATATTTTGCTTAAAGCAACTCACTGGTGATCCGCTTCCAGTTTGTCTATGACCACCGAACCGAGTACTCGGCTCACACGGATGTGTCACGTGTTAAAGCTCAATCGCTCCTCGTTTTATAAATGGGTCCAAACCCGTGAACAGCGCAGGTTAAAGATGTGTTCCGATGCCGCTATTGGTGCAAAAATCAAGACCACTTTTGATGATGAGCACGGGCTTTATGGTGCTAAACGCATCGCTGCAAGCCTTAAAGCCGATACGAGCTTTGGCCCGATAAGTCACAAGAAGGTCGCCCGCATCATGAAAGCCATGGGACTTAAAGGCTTTACCAAGCGCCGCCGATGTGTCACTACCAGGCGCAAGCCTGGCCACCGTGTCATGCCGGACTTAGTAGGCCGTAAATTCACAGCTGATAGACCAAACCACGTCTATGTTGGCGACATTACGTACCTGCCGTGTAAGGGTGGCAAGAACATGTACCTTGCCACGGTCATCGACGTCTACTCTCGCAAACTTGTCGGTCATGCACTCGCGGATCACATGCGGGTATCGCTGGTTATCGAGGCTTTGTCTCATGCCAGAAAGGTCCGCGGAAGCCTTAAAGGGGCAATTTTCCATTCTGATCATGGCAGTGTGTACACCTCACAGGCGTTTGGGGACCACTGCGCCCAGCTTGGTGTGCGTCAATCCATGGGAGCAGTGGGAACGAGTGCTGATAACGCCCTAGCAGAATCCTTTAACGCCACCTTAAAGCGTGAAGTACTGCGTGATAGGAAACTCTTTGAAAGTCCAATCAGCTGCCGCCAGGAAATCTTCCGGTGGTGCATGCGCTACAACACGCGTAGGCGGCACTCCTGGTGCAACCTTCTAGCCCCCGATGACTTCGAAGCGCTTAATTCAGCTACACTGACCCAAGCAGCATAACTAACCCCCGACGTGTCCACTTTCTGGGG
>NZ_JASPGQ010000053.1:0-742 GCF_030229885.1 Corynebacterium sp. MSK204
GCTCAGGTAGCTGCACGTGATTCGAAAGTAATCGAAAAACTCGTCAAAGCCGCCAAGCTACCCAACGCGCTTGCGGCTTTGGAACGCTTTGAAGCACACAGCAACCGAGGGATCACTCCAGACCGTATTGAGCGGTTAGCTACCTGCGACTGGATTACCTACGGCAGAGATCTAACCATCGTGGGAGCTACCGGCACCGGCAAAAGCTTCCTCGCCCAAGGCCTAGCCGTGGCTGCGTGCCGGCATAAACTAACCGCACGCTACTTTAGACTCGCCGACTTAGCCGACGAGTTCGACGCCACAGCCGACGCTGCCTATGAGCGCAAAGCCCTCCTTGAGGAACTGACAAAGCCGGCTGTGTTGGTCATCGACGACTTCCTGGCCACGGACGTATCTGCCTTCGCCTTAGCCCAGGTATTCAACCTCCTGGTCAAGCGGGAGCATTCCTCAACCGTCATCGTCAGCCAGCACGAGCCGGAATACTGGTACAGCGTCTTTAGTGAAAACGCGATCGCCGACGCTGTCCTATCCCGACTTGCAAACAACGGCAGCAAACTCACCCTCATCGGTGAAGACATGCGCACCCGTGACGACTTCCAAGAAGAAAGGGGAACACTTAGCAAACAGCTCAAGCAACGTCAACGGTCCAAACGATAAGCGGGGGTAAAACCGGCTACCGGGCGGCTACCGCCACCCCGGTACCTGGTACCGCCTTACCGGTCCCTAAAACAAGCCCGCGTCA
>NZ_JASPGQ010000054.1:0-621 GCF_030229885.1 Corynebacterium sp. MSK204
CCGTCACGCGTTTCGCCCCGTAACAACCGTTCTCGGCCGTGAACACGGCCTTGATCCTCGCTCCCAGCACCGCGTCGTCAAGGACGCGTCGCCGGCGGGCAGGAGCAGCTGATTTCCATTTGTAATACGAGGACCGGTTGATCTTCAAAACCTCACATAACCGCTTGACCTCGTAGAGGCCTCGGTTGTCATCAACGAACCGGAAGCGGTTCACCAGTTCGTCTCTTCCGCGAAATATTTGGCCGCCTTGCGGAGAATCTCTCGTTCCTCCCGGAGCTTGGCGTTTTCGCGTTCCAGCACGCGGATGCGTTCGGCGTCGGAGAGTCCTTCAGCAGGCGTGCGTGCGCTGTTGGCTGCGGCAATGGGGCTGGCGACTTTTTCACCGTTGGCGTTGGTTTTGGTGCCGGTGCCGAAGGCGTCGAGCCAGGTGCGCAGGGAGTTGCGGTTGACCCCGAGATCGGAGGCGATCGCGTTGAGCGTTGCTCCGGGGGTCGACTCGTACAACGAGACTGCGTCGCGCTTGAACTGCTCGGTGTAGGTCTTGCGTGGCATGGTGGAAAGGTACCTCACTTCCCAGCGAGATGCTGGTTTCAAGGTGTCCACCATCTGGGGGTCAGGTCC
>NZ_JASPGQ010000055.1:0-619 GCF_030229885.1 Corynebacterium sp. MSK204
GTGGTGAAAATCAGCGTCAGAGATTCCTCGACCAGTTAGACAGGAAAATTCATGACATCTGGGAAGATTCTGACGAAGTCTACGGTGCCCCACGGATTACTGCAGAACTCGCCGAGGGTGGGGTCTATGTGAATCGCAAAACCGTGGCCAAACGCATGCGGATGATGGGTATTGAAGGCATCTCACCCAGGGCGTTTGTTCCCGTAACGACGATTCAATCCAAGCGGAAGTCAACGCTTCCAGACCTAGTGAAACGCCTATTTGATCAAGGGCAGCTTAATCGAGTGTGGATGTCGGATATTACCTATCTACGCACGAATGAGGGCTGGCTGTACCTATGCGTTATCCGCGATGGACACTCCCGCCGAGTCCTAGGCTGGTCCATGGATAGTGTGCAGGATTCTTACCTAGTTGAACGTGCACTGCGCATGGCTTACACCCTGCGTGGTGAAGTACCCGACGGCGTGGTCTTCCACGCCGATCGTGGTACCCAGTTCACCAGCGAACAGCTGTGGCAGGTCTGTCAAGAACTAGGGATTGCACAATCGGTCGGCCGTACTGGTGTCTGCTTTGACAATGCGATGGCCGAGTCGTTCTGGTCGACATTGAAGACCGAATT
>NZ_JASPGQ010000056.1:0-575 GCF_030229885.1 Corynebacterium sp. MSK204
TACGACGGTGGTCGCCGGCCTCATTCATAAGGGGCCCACCGTCAGTTACAGATACACCACGCTACTGGACGCAACCACGCCTATTGTTATTCAATTCAATATTCTCAAAGCACTTCTCACAGCTGGATTTAACGTCATTAAGATGGGCTGGGAGCTACTCGTAACCGGTATTCAGGCCCTGTGGGAAAACGTACTTAAACCCGCATGGGACGCTGTCGCACAAGCCCTACAAATCTTGTGGGAAGCAGCTATCCAGCCAATCCTCAACCTGATAAAGCAACTCTGGGAAGCCGTTGTAAACGGCATCAAGGCCCTCATCGATGCGGTACTTATCCCAGCGTGGGACGCGATGAGCCAATTCCTGTCTGCTATCTGGAATAACGCTATTCAGCCCGTATTCAACGGGATAAAAAATGTCTGGAACATGGTCGTCGACGGCATTAAGGCCATCATCGACAACGTCCTACTCCCCGCCTGGCAGCACATGTCAGACTTCATGGGCCCGAACCCCGGAAAGTGGACACGGGGATTTAATCAAGATGCGATAGTAAGTGTAGCTGATCCGGCGGCTTCGA
>NZ_JASPGQ010000057.1:0-559 GCF_030229885.1 Corynebacterium sp. MSK204
CGATGCGTTTAGCACCATAAAGCCCGTGCTCATCATCAAAAGTGGTCTTGATTTTTGCACCAATAGCGGCATCGGAATACATTTTTAACCTGCGCTTTTCGCGGGTTTGCACCCATTTATAAAACGAGGAACGATTCAGCTTTAACACGTGACACATCCGCTTGACCGAATACTCGGTTCGGTGGTCATAGACAAACTGGAAGCGGATCACCAGTGAGTCTCTTCGGCAAAATATTTCGCGGCCTTGCGCAGGATATCGCGTTCTTCGCGTAGCTTAGAGACCTCTTTTTCTAGTTGGCGGATCCGTTCGGAATTATTCGCCGTTTGGGCTTTATCATGCACAGCTTTAATGCGCGCACGCTTTCCGGTGCCGTACTTCTTGACCCAAGAATGCAGCGAGGCACGGTTGATACCGAGCTCTGCTGATGCTGCGTTGAGCGAGAGGTCCTCATTGTTCTCATAGAGGGCCACAGCATCGCGTTTGAACTGTTCGGAGTACCTGGACATGGTGGTAGATTACCTTTCTTCCCAGCCCGACTGGGCTGGATATCAGGTGTCC
>NZ_JASPGQ010000058.1:0-459 GCF_030229885.1 Corynebacterium sp. MSK204
AAAGCTTCGTCCCTAGCGAAAGGAGTTTACAACCCGAAGGCCTTCATCCCCCACGCGGCGTCGCTGCATCAGGCTTGCGCCCATTGTGCAATATTCCCCACTGCTGCCTCCCGTAGGAGTCTGGGCCGTATCTCAGTCCCAATGTGGCCGTACACCCTCTCAGGCCGGCTACCCGTCGCCGCCTTGGTAGGCCATTACCCCACCAACAAGCTGATAGGCCGCGAGCTCATCCTACACCGAAAAAACTTTCCAACCACCACACTAAAGATGGCTCCTATCCGGTATTAGACCCAGTTTCCCAAGCTTATCCCGAAGTGCAGGGCAGATCACCCACGTGTTACTCACCCGTTCGCCACTCGAGTACCCTGCAAGCAGGGCCTTTCCGTTCGACTTGCATGTGTTAAGCACGCCGCCAGCGTTCGTCCTGAGCCAGGATCAAACTCTCCACAAAAAGAAAAA
>NZ_JASPGQ010000059.1:0-453 GCF_030229885.1 Corynebacterium sp. MSK204
CAGGTAGCTATTACGGTTGTTAGTGCTCGTTCTGCCCGAGTGCGTCGTTGCAATAACCAGTCCGGGAAAAATGACCCGGTACGTAGTTTGGGTACAGCGACATCAATGGTGCCAACGCGAGTATCAAGATCGCGGTGGCGGTAGCCATTGCGGACATTGGTTCGAGACTTAGACGTGGTGGCGTAGTCGGCGCCGCAGATCTGGTCTGCTTGAGTCGATAGGATTTGGTTGATGAATCCTTGAAGCATCTCGCGCATGAGATCTGGGGATGCTTGGGCAAGCAATTCGTCTAAGTAGGTAGTCGGGTCTATAGAATATGGGCTAGCGGCCATCGTGGTTATCCCTTTCGAGGAAGTGTGGTTACGGAATCGAAAGGTACGACGGTGGTCGCCGGCCTCATTCATAAGGGGCCCACCGTCAGTTACAGATACACCACGCTACTGGACGCAACCA